>JAEZEN010000481.1 GCA_023433185.1 Pseudomonadota bacterium
AGCGTGTCCTCGTAGTAGCCGGTCTCGTTGAGGGTGGCGGCGTGGACCTGGACCTGGAAGTCGAGCTCGTCGGCGAGGTCCATGCAGGTCTCGATCGAGGCCGGTGACGACGACCAGTCCTCGTGGATCTTGAGGCCGGTGGCGCCGCCGAGGACGACCTGCTCGATGAGCGCGCCCTTGGTCGCGGCGTTGCCCTTGCCGAAATTGCCGAAGTTGAGCGGGATGTCCGCCATCGCCTCGAGCATGCGGTGCAGGTTGAACACGCCGGGGCACTCGATGCCCACGGTCTTCGGGCCCGAACCGCCGCCGATCACGGTGGTGAAGCCGGCGCCCTGGTATTCGTAGAGCTGCTGGACCGAATCGAAATGGGGGTGGATGTCGACCAGGCCGGGCGTGACGATCATCCCCTCGACCGACAGGATGTCGGTGTTGGGCGAGACGATCAGGCCGGGCGTGATGTTCATCGTATCCGGATTGCCGGCCTTGCCGACGCCCACGATGAGGCCGTCCTTGATGCCGATGTCGCCCTTCACCACGCCGAGGATCGGGTCGATGATCACGGCATTGGTGACGACGAGGTCGAGGGCACCGTCGCTGGCCTTCCATTTCGAGGCCTGGCCCATGCCGTCGCGGATCGTCTTGCCGCCGCCGAAGACGAGTTCGTCGCCGTAGGTGGTGTAGTCGTGCTCGATCTCGGCGACGAGGCCGGTATCGGCGAGGTGGATCCTGTCGCCCGTGGTCGGGCCGTACTGGACGGCGTAGTCGGGCCGGCTGATCTTGATGCTCATCGGAGTTGTCCGCCTTCCTCGTCGCGCGCTCAGGACTTGTCGTCGGCCTTGGCGAAGCGATCGTCCGCGCGCTTCCGGACCTTGTAGCGCTCCCCCTCGAAGCAGTAGCCGTTGGCGCGCAGCTTCTGCATGGTCTGCTCCTTGATGATGTCGGAGCGGACGGTGCCGTTGGTCATGTTGTTCATGCCGTAGGCCACCTGGCGGCCGACATAGCCGGTGATCTGCACCTTGCGGCTCTGGCCGGGCTCGAAGCGCACGGCGCTGCCCGAGGCGATGTCGAGATGCATGCCGAAGGCCGCCTCGCGGTCGAAGGCCATCGCCTTGTTGCATTCGGCGAGATGGTAGTGCGCGCCGATCTGGATCGGCCGGTCGCCGGTATTGACCATCACGATCTCAAGCGTGGGACGGCCGACATTGATATCGATGTCGCCCTCGGCGAAGTCGATGGCGCCGCACTTCTCCGGCTCGCCGCAGGGAAAGGCCTCAGCCGGGACGACGGACTTGATGAGCGGCGGGCGGGTCCACTTGGCCATTGTCTCGGCTCCTCAATCGCGGATCGGGTTCATGACGGTGACGAGCTTGGTGCCGTCGGGGAACAGCGCCTCGACCTGAAGGATGTTCAGCATCTCCGGCACGCCTTCCATGACGTGTTCGCGCTTCAGGATCGTCGCGCCGTACTCCATCATGTCGGTCAGCATCGGGATGGAGCCTTCCCGGGCCCGCTCGAGGATCTCGTCGGAGATCACGGCGATCGCTTCCGGGTAGTTGAGGCGGAGGCCCTTCTCGAGGCGGCGCCGGCTCATCTCGGCCGCTGCCCAGATCTGAATGCGCTCGTCCTCGCGTAGGGTCAGGTGCATGGTCGGTCATCCTCCGTCCGGTGCCGGTGCCGTCGCCTGCGCGTCGCTCCGGTTCGCCCGGAATTGAAGCCCCATGCCGAACCGTTGGGTACCTACCTGTCCGGGTAGGTTCGAATGCGGCGGGCGGGCGCGCGCTTCGGGCGGACTCCGGCGGCGCCGGCCGCGGCGTGCCTGCGGGCCCTGGAGGTACTGCCGGTAGGGTGGATCGCGGTCGGGGCGGTTCAGGCCGTGCCGCTCAAGGTGCGCGCCACCGCCCGTTTCCAGCCGGCATAGCGCGCCTCGCGCTCGGCTGCCGGCATTCGCGGCTTGAAGCGCCGTTCGCATTTCCACGTTCGGGCGAACCGGGCGGGCTGGGGGAACACCCCGGCACGGAGCCCGGCGAGGTAGGCGGCCCCGACCGCCGTCGTCTCGAGCACCGCCGGCCGGTCGACCGGGGCGGCGAGGATGTCGGCGAGGAACTGCATCGTCCAGTCGGAGGCCACCATGCCGCCATCGACGCGGAGCACAGTGCGCGCGGGACCCGCGCCGTCCCAGTCACGACGCATCGCCTCGACGAGGTCGCGGGTCTGGAAGGCCACCGATTCGAGCGCCGCCCGGGCGACCTCGGCGCGGGTCGTGCCCCGGGTGATGCCGTAGATCGCGCCGCGGGCCTCGGCATCCCAGTGCGGCGCACCGAGCCCGACGAGTGCCGGGACGAAGTGCACGCCATGGCCGGGATCGGTCTTGCGGGCGAATTCCTGGGCCTCCGCGGCATGGCCGATGATGCCGAGACCGTCGCGGAGCCACTGGACGGCGGCGCCGGCGACGAAGATCGAGCCCTCGATCGCATAGGTGCGCTTGCCGTCGAGCTGGTAGGCGACCGTGGTCAGGAGCCGGTTCTGCGACGCGACGGGCCGATCGCCTGTGTTGAGGAGGGCGAAGCAGCCGGTGCCGTAGGTCGACTTGAGCATGCCCGGCTTGAAGCAGGCCTGGCCGATGGTCGCCGCCTGCTGGTCGCCGGCCACGCCGAGGATCGGGATCGCGGCCCCGAGGATGTGCCGGCCGGCGACGCCATAGTCGGCCGCGCTGTCGCGGACTTCGGGCAGCATCGCCCGCGGAATCCGGAAC
>JAEZEN010000501.1 GCA_023433185.1 Pseudomonadota bacterium
ATGTCATCGACCTCGAAGCAGAGGTGATGAACGCCGCCCGCCGGGCTCCGCTCGAGAAAGGCGGCGATCGGTGAGCCTTCGCCGAGCGGCTCCAGGAGTTCCACCTTGCTGTTGGGCAGGGCCACGAACACCACCGTGACGCCGTGTTCGGGCAGCGCCATCGGCTCCGAGACGGTCGCTCCCAGGCTTTCGCGGTAGACCGCGGATGCCGCTGCCAGATCTGGCACGGCGATGGCGACATGATTGAGGCGGCCGATCATCCGCCGTTCATAGGACCGAGACCAGCACGGCGCAATTCGGCTTCTTGCCCCAGGCGGACGCGACATTCGCCCGCACCGCGCGGCGGACCGCCTCGCGCACCACCTCGGGATCGCGCCGCCGCGGCCGCGGAATCGAGCCGATCGCGTCGTCGACCGCGTCGCGGATCCGCTCGATGAACGGCCGCCCGTCGCGATCGGCGAGCGGCAGGCCGGTGAGTTCGACCTCGGGATCGGCCAGCACCTCGCCGCGATGATCGAGCACCAGGGACACGGCGACATGGCCGTTGAAGGCCAGCCGGCGGCGCGCCGGTATCCCCATCGCCTCGAGGCCGCCGATCAGCGTCCCGTCGCGATAGATGCGGCCGGATTCGACCTCGTCGACCTTTGCCGACGGACCGGGCGCGAGGCGGAGAACGTCGCCGTTGGCGATCACCTGCACCTCCGGCACGCCGAGCTCGCGCGCGAGTTCGGCATGGGCCGCGAGATGCATCGCCTCGCCGTGCACGGGCACCGAAATGCGCGGCCGGATCATGCCGTAGAGCTCGCGCATCTCGTCGCGGCGCGGATGGCCGGAGACGTGGACGAGCCGCTCGCGGTCCGTGACGATGCGGACGCCGCGACCGACGAGCGTGTTCATGATGCGGTTGATCGCCACCTCGTTGCCGGGGATGGCGCGCGACGAGAACACCAGCGTGTCGCCCGGATCGAAGGTGATGGTCCGGTGTTCGCCCTGCGCGATCCGGGCGAGCGCCGCCCGCGGCTCGCCCTGGCTGCCGGTGACGAGCGCCACCACACGATGCCGCGGGAGATGCTGGTAGGCCGACTCGTCGAGGAACGGCGGCAGGCCCTCGAGCATGCCGAGTTCGCCCGCGACGCTCAGCATGCGGCTGATGGCGCGGCCGATGACGACGACCTCGCGACCCGCCGCCTGCGCGGCGCGGGCGATCGAGTGGATGCGGCCGACATTTGAGGAGAAGGTCGTGAAGGCCACCCGCCCCCGGGCGTCCCGCACCAGCGCGGCAAGCTCCGCCGCCACCTCGCGCTCGCTCGGACTGCGGCCCTCCCGCATCGCGTTGGTCGAATCGCAGACCAGCGCCAGCACGCCCTCGGCGCCGATCGCCCGCAGCCGCGCCTCGTCGGTCGGCGGCCCCAGCACCGGCGTCGGATCGAGCTTCCAGTCGCCGCTGTGGAGCACGGTGCCGAGCGGCGTGCGGATGGCGAGCGCGTTCGATTCGGGCACGGAATGCGTGACGGTGACGTACTCGACGTCGAAGGGCCCGACCTTGAAGCTCTCGCCCGGCCTGACCACCGTCACCGGAACCGCCTCCGCCCCCGGCTCGCTCGCGAGCTTCGCCTGAAGGAGATTGGCGGTGAAGGCGGTGGCGTAGACCGGCACGCGGAGCCGCGGCCAGAGTTCGATCAGGGCACCGAAATGATCCTCGTGGGCGTGGGTGATGACCATCCCGGCGAGGCTCGCCCGCTCCTCCTCGATGTAGGAGATATCGGGGAACATCACATCGACGCCGGGCGTATCCTGGGCCTCGAAGGCGATGCCGAAATCCACCGCGAGCCAGGCCCGGTCCCGGCGGGGGCCGAAGCCGTAGAGGCCGAGATTCATGCCGATCTCGCCCACGCCGCCGAGGGGCAGGAAGACCAGTTCGTCGTCGCGCCGCGCCGTCATGCCCGCACCGTCGCGACGGCGCCGAAGTGGACCTCGCCGGCAGCGATCGTCCGCCGGACGCCGTCGGGCAGATGGATGACGAGGCGGCCGGTCTCGTCGATGGTCTCGAACGTCCCGATCAGCGTCTCGCCCCCGATGCGGATGGCCACACGCTCGCCGAGCCCGGCGGCGCGTTCCAGCCAGAGCCGGCGGACGAGCGGGAATCCCGACCCGTCCGCCCACAAGCGCTCGAGCCCGGCCCAGGCGTCCGACAGCGCCGCGAACAGCGTCGGCGCGTCGAGCGGAAGACCGAGGTTCCGGAGCGCCACCGCCGGATATGGCAGGCCCTCCGGGGCGTGCGTGACGTTCACGCCGATCCCCACCGCGACGGCGAAGCTGCCATCGGCCTGGCCTTCGCCCTCGAGCAGGATGCCGGCGAGCTTGGCGCCGTCGAGCAGAACGTCGTTCGGCCACTTGAGACGAAGGCGGCCGCCGGCGCCCAGCCCGCCCGGCTCGAGGCCGTCGAGCGCTACGCGGACGGCCAGCGACGGCGCCACGGCGCGAAGCGCCTCGTCAAGCGCCAGCCCGGCGACGAAGCCGAGCGAAGCCGCGACGGCGGGATCGGGCTGACCGGTCATGAGGAGGGTCGCCGCGAGGTTGCCGCGCGGTGTCTCCCACGCACGGCCGCGGCGACCGCGCCCCGCCGTCTGGCGATCCGACACGAACCAGGTCCGCCCCGCCCCGCCGGCCCGCGCCGCCGCCAGCGCCTCGGCGTTGGTCGAGCCGACCTCGGGAAAGCTCTCGAGCCGGTAGCCTGCGCGCAGTGCCTCGTTGCCGAGGACGAAAGCCATCGCGTCAGAAGAAGGTCTTGGCCGCCGTCGCCGCCGCGTTGCCGACCGGCCCCGCGATGAGGACGAAGAACAGGGTGAAGACGCCCGACAGGCCGAGGACGAAGCGAAGTTCGGGAGCCATGGGCTCGAAGCGCGGCGCGGGCTCGTCGAAGTACATGATCTTGATGATGCGGAGATAGTAGTAGGCGCCGACCACGCTGGCGAGCACGCCGATCACGGCGAGCACGTAGAGGCCGGATTCGATGGCGGCGAGGAAGACGTAGAACTTGGCGAAGAATCCGGCGAGCGGCGGGATGCCGGCAAGCGAGAACAGGAGCATCGCCAGCAGGAAGGCCATCACCGGGTGGCTCCGCGACAGGCCGGCAAGGTCGCCGATGTCCTCGACCATGCCCTCCTTCCGCCGCATCGCCAGGATGCAGGCGAAGGTGCCGAGGGTCATTGCCATGTAGATCACCAGGTAGAGGATGACGCCGCGCACGCCCGCCTCGGTCCCGGCGGCGAGGCCGACGAGCGCATAGCCCATGTGGCCGATGGAGGAATAGGCCATCAGGCGCTTGATGTTGCGCTGGCCGATGGCGGCGAAGGCGCCGAGCACCATCGAGGCGATGGCGATGAACGAGACGATCTGCTGCCAGTCGGGCGTGATCGCGGCAAAGGGATCGACGGCGAGGCGGATGAACAGCGCCATCGCCGCCACCTTCGGCGCCGCCGCGAAGAAGGCGGTCACCGGGGTCGGCGCTCCCTCGTAGACGTCCGGCGTCCACATGTGGAACGGCACCGCCGAGACCTTGAAGGCGAGGCCGGCGATGAGGAACACGAGGCCGAAAATCAGGCCGAGCGAGGCTTCGGTTCCCGCGAGCGCGGCGGCGATCCCGGCGAAGGTCGTGTGGCCGGTGAAGCCGTAGGTCAGCGAGGCGCCGTAGAGCAGCATGCCCGACGACAGAGCACCGAGGACGAAATACTTGAGGCCGGCCTCGGTCGAGCGCACGGAATCGCGGTTGATGGCGGCGATCACGTAGAGCGACAGCGACTGCAGCTCGAGGCCGAGATAGAGCGCGATCAGATCGTCCGCCGAGATCATCATCATCATGCCGAGGGTGGCGATGACGATGAGCAGAGGATACTCGAAGCGGGCAAAGCCCTGCTCGCGGGCATAGCCCGTCGACATGATGATCGCGGCGACCGAGCCGATCAGCACCACCACCTTCATGAAGCGGGCGAAGGGATCGAGCACGAAGGCGTCGCTGAAGGTCGAGCCGCCGGCCGGATTGAAGACGAGCATGAGGGCGACGATCGCGAGCACGGCGACCGACAGCGCGGTGACGATGCCAGTGGCGCGCTCCCCCGAAAAGGCGCCGACAAGCACCATGACGAGAACGCTGACCGCGAGGACGATCTCGGGCAGCGCGGGGGCAAGGTTCGGAATCGTCATCATGGGGACACCGCGGCGAGCCTGCCGGCGGCGGAGAGCGCCGCGTTGTAGTTGGCAATGAGTTGGTCGACCGAGGCCGCGGTCACGTCGAGAATCGGGCCGGGGAAGAAGCCGAAGAAGATGGTCAGGACGACCAGGGGCGCGAGGATGAGGCCCTCGCGCGGCGTCAGGTCGAGGATGTTGCGGAGGCTGCCCTTCTCGAGCGCGCCGAAGACGATGCGCCGGTAGAGATAGAGCGCATAGGCGGCCGACAGGATCACGCCGGTCGTGGCGACGAAGGCCACCCAGGTGTTGACCTGGAAGGTGCCGAGCAGTGCCAGGAACTCGCCGACGAAGCCGCTCGTGCCCGGCAGGCCGACATTGGCCATCGTGAACACGAGGAAGACGAAGGCGAAGAGCGGCATCCGGTTGACCAGACCGCCATAGGCGGCGATCTCCCGCGTGTGCATCCGGTCGTAGATGACGCCGACGCAGAGGAAGAGCGCCCCCGACACGATGCCGTGCGACAGCATCTGGAAGATGCCGCCCTGCACGCCCTGCGCGGTCATGGTGAAGATGCCCATGGTCACGAAGCCCATGTGGGCGACGGACGAATAGGCGATGAGCTTCTTCATGTCCTGCTGGGCGAGCGCCACGAAGGAGGTGTAGACGATGGCGATCGCCGAGAGCCAGAACACCAGCGGCGCGAGGTCGACGGAGGCGAGCGGGAACATCGGCAGCGAGAAGCGCAGGAAGCCGTAGCCGCCCATCTTGAGCAGGATGGCGGCGAGCACCACGGAGCCGGCGGTCGGCGCCTCGACATGCGCGTCGGGCAGCCAGGTGTGCACCGGCCACATCGGCATCTTCACCGCGAAGCTCGCGAAGAAGGCGACCCACAGCCACGGTTGCATCGACGCGGGGAAGTTGTGCGCGAGCAGCGCGCGGATGTCGGTCGTCCCGGCGTCCCAGTACATCGCCATGATGGCGAGCAGCATCAGCACCGAGCCGAGCAGCGTATAGAGGAAGAACTTGAAACTCGCGTAGACCCGTCGCGGCCCGCCCCAGATGCCGATGATCAGGAACATCGGGATCAGCCCGCCTTCGAAGAAGACGTAGAAGAGGACGAGGTCGAGGGCGCAGAAGACGCCGATCATCAGCGTCTCGAGCACCAGGAAGGCGATCATGTATTCCTTGAAGTAGCGCTCCACCGACAGCCGGCTGGCGAGCACGCAGAGCGGCATCAGGAAGGTCGTCAGGATGACGAACAGCATCGAGATGCCGTCGACGCCCATCTGGTAGGTGATGCTTCCGCCCAGCCACTCCGAGCGCTCGACCATCTGGAAGTCCGGGTTCGACGAATCGAAGTTGATCCAGACGAACAGCGACAGGACGAACGTGACGGTCGTCGTCCACAGGGCGACGTTGAAGATGTTGCGGCGCGCGATGGCATCGTCGCCACGGATGACGAGCACCAGCAGCGCCCCCACCAGCGGCAGGAAGGTTACGGTCGAGAGGATCGGCCATTCACTCATGAGGCGGTCCTCAACCGGCGAACATCAGCCAGGTGACGAGCGCCGCGACGCCGATCAGCATGGCAAAGGCATAGTGGTAGAGGTAGCCGGTCTGGAGACGGACCACCCGCTGGGTGACGTCGAGGACGCGTGCCGAGACGCCGTCCGGCCCGAAGCCGTCGATGGCCCAGCCGTCGCCCTTCTTCCACAGGAAGCGGCCGAGCCACATCGACGAGCGGACGAAGAGGACATCGTAGACCTCGTCGAAGTACCACTTGTTGAGCAGGAAGCGGTACAGCACCTCGTTCTGGCGGGCGAGTGCCTTCGGCACGCCGGGACTGGCCATGTACATC
>JAEZEN010000517.1 GCA_023433185.1 Pseudomonadota bacterium
GTTCGTAGGTCCTGCCGTCGAGGGTGAACCGGGCGTTTCCGATGCGGTTGGCGCAGCGCCCGACCACGGCGCCGAAGAAGGGCGAGTGCTCGAGATAGGAGTCGAGATCGTCGAAGCCCAGCACCAGCGGGTGATCGACGCCGGCGAGCCGCACGTCGCGGATGATGGCGCCGAGGGTGATGACCTTCACCGTGAGGTCGCCGGCGGCGAGGGTCACTTCCTCGACCGCGCTGCCGTCCGGCAGGCGGCCGAAGATGCGGATGTCGGCCATCGTTCAGATCGTCTGGTTGTAGGCACCGACTTCCGGGTGCTCGCGGAGCGCCGAATCGATCACCTTGAACATGTCGCGCATTCGCGCCTCGGAGACCGGGCTCTCGACGACGACCACCAGTTCGGGCTTGTTGGACGACGCGCGGAGCAGACCCCAACTCCCGTCCTCGGCGACGACGCGGACCCCGTTGACGGTGACGAGGTCGGCGATGGTGTGGCCGCCTTCGATCGTCTGGCCCTTCTCCTTCATGGCGACGAAGCGTTCGCGGACCGCATCGGCGACGCCGTACTTGGTCTCGTCGGCGCAGTGCGCCGACATGGTCGGCGAGCCCCAGGTCTTCGGCAGGGCGGTCTTGAGGTCGGCCATCGACTTGCCGGGGCTGCGGTCGAGCATGTCGAGGACGGCGATCGCCGAGACCAGTCCGTCGTCGTAGCCGCGGCCGATCGGCTCGTTGAAGAAGAAGTGACCGGACTTCTCGAAGCCGGCGAGCGCATTGAGCTCGTTGACCCGGCGCTTGATGTAGGAGTGGCCGGTCTTCCAGTAGTCGGCACGAATCTCGTTGGCGATGAGCACCGGGTCCGTGGCGTAGAGGCCGGTCGACTTCACGTCGGCGACGAAGGTCGCGCCCTTGTGGAGGGCCGAGAGGTCGCGGGCGAGCATGACGCCGACCTTGTCGGCGAAGATCTCGTCGCCGGTATTGTCGATCACCCCGCAGCGGTCGCCGTCGCCGTCGAACCCGAGGCCCACGTCGGCGCCATGCTCCTTCACGGTCGCGGCCATGGCATGGAGCATTTCCATGTCCTCGGGATTCGGGTTGTAGCGCGGGAAGTTGTAGTCGAGCGTGGTGTCCATGGGGATCACCTCGACGCCGAGCCGCTCGAGCACGGTCGGTGCGAAGGCGCCGGCCGTGCCGTTGCCGCAGGCGACCACCGCTTTGATCTTGCGAGAGAACTTCGGCCGGGCGGTGAGGTCGGCGATATAGCGCTCGGCGAAGTTCTCGACGAAGACGTATGAGCCGTCGGCCTTGAGGTCGAAGGCGCTGCTGAAGACGATGTCCTTGAGGCGACCGATCTCCTCGGGACCGAAGGTGATCGGGCGGCGGGAGCCCATCTTGACGCCGGTCCAGCCGTTCTCGTTGTGCGAGGCGGTGACCATGGCGACGGCCGGCACGTCGAGGTTGAACTGGGCGAAATAGGCCATCGGCGTCATGGCGAGGCCGATGTCGTAGACCCGGCAGCCCGAGGCGAGGAGGCCGGTGATCAGGGCCGTCTTGATCGCTCCGGAATAGGCCCGGTAGTCGTGTCCGGTCACGACCTCCCGCGGGCCGCCGGTCTCGCCGAGATAGGTGCCGATGCCCATGCCGAGCGCGGTGACCCCCATCAGGTTGAGTTCCGGGAGCTTGTCGGAGGAGGGCACTCCGTACCACCAGCGCGCGTCGTATTCCCGGAAGCCGGTCGGCTTGATCAGCGGGTTGACCTCGAACGCATAGGTATTCGGCTTGAGGTCGGGAACCGGCTTCGGAAACGATGACATGGGGGTACCCTCCTCTGGACTTTGCGAAGGCTTAGCAGAGGGTTCCGCGGGGGGAAAGCGCCGAGGCGAGCGCTGAGGTGCCGTTGCCGGGTCAGACGAGCAGGGACTGGCCGCCGTCGATGTAGACCGGCGTCCCGGTGATGTGGCGCGACCGGTCGGAGGCGAGGAACAGGACGAGGTCGGCGACCTCGGAGGCGCGGCCAGGGTCGCCGCCGGTGAGCGGCACCTCGCCGGCGGGATATGCGGCGGGCACCTCCGCGGCGTCGGTGTTCCGCCGCTCGGTGTTGTCGTCGATCTGTGTCTCGATGGCCCCGGGACAGATGACGTTGACCCGGATTCGATGGCGGGCGAGTTCGAGCGCCGCCATCTGGGCGAGGGCCAGCTGGCCGGCCTTCGATGTCGCGTAGGCCGACGCGCCCGCCGAGGTGAAGGTCCGCGTACCGTTTATCGAGGAGGTGATGACGATCGAACCGCCGTTCGCCTCCATGAGGGGGATCGCAAGGTTGAGCGTGAGGAACGTGCCGCCGAGATTGATCGCGATCGTCTGCGTCCATTCCTCGTAGCGGAGATCGCGGAGCGGCGCCCACACGCCGTTGATGCCGGCATTGGCGAAGACCACGTCGAGGCGTCCGAACTCGGCCGCGATCCGCGCAAAGGCGTCGCGCATCGCGTTGGCGTCGCGGATGTCGGCAAGGAGCCTCATGGCCTTGCGGCCTGTGGCCTCGACCATGGACGCGGTCGCATCGACCTCGTCGCGGCTCCGGCTCAGGACGGCGATGTCGGCGCCGGCTTCCGCCAGGCGTATCGCCGCGGCCCGGCCGAGGCCCGAACCGGCGCCGGTGACGAGGGCCTTCCTGTTCTCGAGTTCCATGCGCTGCGGCTCCGCCCTGCGATCGTGCAGAACGCCGGGTCCAGCGAAAGGTTGCAGCGCTCCCCGTCAGGCCCGCCGCCGCTCGCGGTCGGGAAGAGTCACGGTCGCCTCGCGCACGAACAGGGCGCGGAGCTTGTCCCAGAAGTCGCCGCCGAGCACGAAGAGGCTGACGATGAAGATGGCGTCGGTGACGATAGCGGCCGTCGTCGAGTGCCGGCCCAGGATGGGCATGAGTTCGGTCACGTAGGGTGCCTTCCAGGCGAAGACCAGCGGAACGACGAAGAGGACGAGACCGATCCGGTAGCGCCACGGGCCGACGGCGTCGCGCATCACGTGGCGGCGAAGGCTGCCGACGACGTAGCTCTTCAGCCGGTCGAAGCCGGCCCGGCCGAGGACGACGACGCTGGCGAGGAGGAAGACCTTGTTCAGCGTGAAGCTGAGTGCCGCCATCGCGCCGACCGCCCTGGCCCCGGCGCCGCTGAGGATCACCAGGCCGAGGGCGACGTGGGGGGCGAAGGCGAGGAAGAAGAGGACAATCCCGAGCTTGAAGCGCCAGCGGGGCAGGGCAGCCGGTATGTTGTCCGCCATGGTCGTCTCCCCCTCCGCGACGGTGGCGACGGGCGCCGGGCCGATGATAGCCCCTGAGATGCCCGTCGCGTCAATCGCTCACGCCGAGCAGGAAAGTGCCGTGGCCCGCTACAGCCAGCCGCCGTCGAAGACGACGCTCTGGTTGGTGCAGGCCCCGGCCTCGTCGGACGCATAGAAGAGCACCGCGCGGGCGATGTCGGCGGGCTCGAGGGTGCGCCGGAGGCACTGGTCGTCCATCAGCTTCTCGATCGCCCCGGGCGTGACCCAGAGCGTCTTCTGGCGCTCGGTCATGATCCAGCCCGGCGCCACCGAGTTGACACGGATGTTGAACTCGCCGAGTTCGTGGGCGAGCCCGCGGGTCAGGCCGAGCACCGCGGCCTTGGCCGCCGTGTAGACCGGCATGCCGGTCGAGCCGAGCATCCACGATGTTGAGCCCATGTTGATGATCGCGCCGTTCCTCGCCTTCTTCATGTCGGCGACGACGGCCTGGACGGTGAAGAACTGGTGGCGGAGGTTCACCCGGATGCGGTCGTCGAAATACTCGGGCGTCACGTCTTCGATCTTGTGGCGCTCGTCATGGGCGGCGGTGTTGACGAGGATGGTGATCGGCCCGAGCGCCTTGCGGACTGCCTTGATCGCCTTCCGGAGGGCCTCGATGTCGGTGAGGTCGCAGGGCTCGAAATGGACCGTCTGGCGCTTCCGCCTGAGACGCGCCGCAAGCGCCTTCGACTCCGCCTCCTTGATGTCGAGGAAGCCGACCTTCGAGCCCTGCGCGGCGAAGTGTTCGACGATCGCCTCGCCGATGCCGCTGCCGCCACCGGTGATCAGCACCGTGCGGCCCTTGAGGCTCGGATAGATCGCGCCGTATTTCATTCTGCTTGCCCCCTGTGCCATTGTCCCCACACTTGTGGGGAATGATGCGCGCGGTTCAGTTTCCGCGAGCGATTCGATGGGAAGTCGCGTATAGCATTTCCTAACGTGCGGGGCCCTATAGGGGACGTGTAGGGTGTTTTCGGGGGTGGGAATGATCCGGCCGCTTCGCTGGCTTGCGTCTTTGATGACGGTTTTCGCGCTCGGCATCGGTACCGCCGCCGCGCAGGACGGGCCGCAATATCTGCTCAATCTCGGCGCGGGCGGCATCGTCAAGCCGAAGTATCCCGGTGCCGACTCCTACATGCTCCTGCCCTATCCGATCATCGAGGCAGGGCGGTTCTACATTCCCGGCATCGGGCAGACCGAACAGAAGCTCAAGGGACTCTACGTCTTCCCGTCGTTCAACATCATCGGCGAGAGGAAGCCATCCGACGACAGCAGCCTCAAGGGCACCAAGGACATCGACTGGGCCTTCGAGGCAGGCGCGGGCGCCGGCTTCCGCTACGAATGGCTGCGCGGCTTCGCGACCATCCGCCAGGGCTTCAACGGCTACAGCGGACAGACCGGCGAACTCGGCCTCGACCTCGTGCTGCCGCTGTCCCACCGCTTCGAGGTGGCTTTCGGGCCGCGGTCGAGCTGGGCCTCGAGCGGCTACATGGAGACCTATTTCGGCGTCACGCCGGGCGAGGCGGCGCGGAGCCCCGTGCTCACCGCCTATGAGCCGAGCGGCGGCTTCAAGACGGCGGGGCTCGCGGCGCAGGTCAACTACTGGATCGACGGCAAGACCCGCATCCAGGCCCGCGGCTCCTGGGATCGCCTGATCGGTGACGCGGGTGACAGCCCGATCGTCAAGCACGGCAGCCGCGACCAGTGGAGCTTCGGCCTCGGCATCAGCCGGAAGCTGGAATTCAACCTGTTCCGCTAGGACCCGGCCACCCGGGCGCCACATCTCCGGCCCGACTTCCCGGTCTTTCCGATCCGGGTTCAAGCCCGGCCTCCGGCTTGCCTCCCAGCCGGCCCGGATCGATCGCCGGACAATCGTTCGCCTGCCCTCGCGGCCGTCAACCCCCGTGCTCTGCGGGCAGGCCCTCACTTCGTCCCGTAGAGGCGGTCGCCGGCGTCGCCGAGGCCGGGCACGATGTAGCCGTGGTCGTTGAGGTACTCGTCGATCGCCGCGGTGTAGATCGGGATGCCGGGCTGGAAGCGCTGGAAGCGCTCGATGCCCTCGGGTGCGGCGAGCAGGCAGACGAAGCGGATGTCGCGGGCGCCCCGCGCCTTGAGCCGCTCGATGGCGGCGCTCGCCGAGTTGGCGGTGGCGAGCATCGGGTCGACGACGACGACGAGCCGCTCGCCGAGGTCGTCGGGCGCCTTGAAGTAGTATTCGACCGGCTCGAGGGTCTCCGGATCGCGGTAGATGCCGATATGGGCCACCCGCGCCGAGGGCACGAGGTCGAGCATGCCCTCGAGGAGGCCGTTGCCGGCGCGCAGGATCGAGGCGAAGACCGGCTTCTTGCCCTCGAGGATCGGGGCGTCCATCGGTGCCAGCGGCGTCTCGATCCGGAGCGTGGTGAGCTTGAGGTCTCGGGTGACCTCGTAGGTGAGGAGGTGCGCGATCTCGCGGAGAAGCTCGCGGAAGCTCGCGGTCGACGTGCTCTTGTCGCGCATCAGGGTGAGCTTGTGCTGGACGAGAGGGTGATCGACCAGGTGGACGTCTTGCATGCCGGTTTCTCCCGCTTCCGCTGATGGCGCTCCTGGCGGACTCATAGCCGCCTGATCGCGGTCGCGCCACACGAGGCGGTCGCCGGCCCGGGTTTTCCCCGGGCACCGGGCCGACGCTTCCCTGCCGCCGGGGCTATCGCCTATAGCTCGTCGATGACCCGCGCCATCCTCCTCGTCCTCGATTCGGTCGGCATCGGCGCTGCCGGCGACGCCGCCACGTTCGGCGACGCCGGGGCCGACACGCTCGGCCACATCGCCGAGGCCTGCGCCGCCGGACATGCCGAGGTTGCCGGTCTCCGGTCCGGGCCGCTCCGCCTGCCCAATCTCGACCGCCTCGGCCTCGGCCGGGCTGCCGCGGCGTCACGGGGCGCTCCGCTTCCGGGCCTTGGCGGGGTATCGCCGCAGGGCTGGTGGGGCTACGGCGTCGAGGTGTCGAAGGGCAAGGACACGCCGTCGGGACACTGGGAGATCGCCGGGGTGCCGGTGCCGTTCGAGTGGGGCTACTTCCCCGACACGATCCCGGCCCTCCCGCCGGATCTGACCGAGGCGCTGATCCGCGAGGCGGAACTCCCAGGGATTCTCGGCAACAAGCACGCCTCGGGCACCGAGATCGTCGCCGAACTGGGCGAGGAGCACGTCCGCACGGGCAAGCCGATCTGCTACACCTCCGCCGACTCGGTGCTCCAGATCGCGGCGCATGAGGAGGCGTTCGGCCTGGAGCGGCTCTATGCGGTCTGCGCGGTCGCCCGCCGGCTGGTCGATCCGCTCGGCATCGGCCGGGTCATCGCGCGGCCCTTCGTGGGGACGAGCGCCGCCGACTTCCGGCGCACGGCAAACCGCCGCGACTACGCCATCCCGCCGCCGGAGCCGACGCTCCTCGACCGGGCCGTGGCTGACGGACGCCGGGTCCTGGCCGTCGGCAAGATCGGCGACATCTTTGCCCACAGGGGCATCAGCGCCGTGACCAAGGCGCCGAACGACGACGCCATGTTCGACGCCCTTCTGGCGGCCGTGGCCACGGCGGATGACGGGGACCTGGTGTTCGCCAACTTCGTCGATTTCGACATGCTCTACGGCCACCGGCGCGATGTCGCCGGCTATGCCGCGGCGCTCGAGGCGTTCGACCGCCGCCTGCCGGAACTGCTGTCCGTGCTCCGGCCGGGCGACATGCTCGTCATCACCGCCGACCACGGCAACGACCCGACCTTCCGCGGCACCGACCACACCCGCGAGCATGTGCCGATCCTGGTCTCCGGCCCGGGGCTGGGCAGCGGCCCGGTCGGACGCCGCGAGACTCTCGCGGACATCGGCGAGACGGTCGCCGCCCATCTCGGCCTCGCGCCGGTCCGCCACGGCCGGAGCTTCCTGCCCCGCTGATTGCCGACCCGCCCGGCGTGACCAGCGTCACAGGTCGCCGGAACGGTGCTCGCGGTGACCGCGTTCACGCCCCGACGCCGCGTTTGTGATGGTCGTCACTGCGCCAAGGGACAGGGGCGACCATACATGACGCAACGAGATGCAACGGGCCGTGGGCCGCCAGGGAGCGACCGGGCCGGAAGAAAGAGCAGGAGGGTACGGGCCATGACCAAGTTCCTCGCCGCCATCGCCGTCGCCGCCGCCGTGATGATCGGCTTCGCCACGCCGAGCCAGGCCGGCATCCTCAACATCTTCCAGCCGAAGCCGAAGATTGTCGCCACCGTGTCGCTGTCGGAGCAGAAGATGTACGTCGCGGTGACCGACAATCGCGGCAAGACGCAGACCTATGCCTGGGACGTCTCGACCGGCGCCCGCGGCTTCGAGACCCCCAAGGGACAGTTCACGCCGACCTGGCTCTCGAAGGACCACAAGTCGAGCCAGTATGACGATGCGCCGATGCCGCATTCGGTGTTCTTCAATCAGGGCATCGCGGTCCATGGCACCGACGCCGTGGCGCGCCTCGGCACCCCCGCTTCGCATGGCTGCGTGCGGCTGTCCCAGGAGAACGCAGCGACCTTCTTCGCCCTGGTCCAGGCCCACGGCCGGTTCAACACCCGGATCATCGTCACGGGCTGATCGCGAAGCCCCTATCCCCTGCGGACTTGGCGGGATTCCCCCCTCTCGTCGTCGCCGGCACCCCGCCACCCTCACACCGGCGCCCAAGTCCGACCCTGCCGCCGCCCGGGCACCCACTCGGGCGGCGGTCTCTTTCCGGGTCGCCAAAGGCCTGGAAGGAACGCTGCGCCGCTGCACGGGTTGTCATTGAACGGGCGACACACCGTGCAGAAGGATTCCGCAATGCGAGCCGCCTCACTCCTCGCCGCCGTCGCGCTCGGCACACTTGCTGCCGGATCGGCCCACGCACAGACCGCCCCGGACGACGATGACGCTCTCGGCGTGATTGAGGACTGCCAGATCCTGCCGGAAGGTGAGGGTGCGATATCGGGCGCCGACACCCTCAGCGAGGCCCTCGCGCCCTGCAACGGCGTGATCGCGCCACCCCCGGCGGGCGACGCCGACATGACCATCGTGCCGCCGCCGGTCGGCGAAACCCCGGTCATCCCGCCCGAGCAGGTTCCGGAGCAGCCGGCGGACGGCGGATGACGTCAGGATTGCGTCAGGTCGCCTGATTGTGGTTCCGGGCGAGGAACTCGGCCATCCGCGCGATGGCGCGCCGGATGTTCTCCGCCGAATTGGCGTAGGAGAAGCGCATGTAGCCCTCGCCGAGGATGCCGAAATCCGGCCCGCCGATGGTGGCGACGCCTTCCTCCTCGAGCAGCCGGGAGGCGAGGTGCTTCGCCTTGAAGCCGGTCTCCTTGATGTTGGGGAAGGCGTAGAAGGCGCCCTTCGGCGTGATGCAGGAGACGCCGGGCAGGGCGTTCAGCTCGTCGACGACGATCTTCCGCCGCTTGTCGAACTCCGCCACCATCTCCGCCACCGAATCCTGCGGGCCGGTGAGGGCGGCAAGGCCGGCGAACTGGGCCGGTGCGTTGACGCAGGACCAGGCGTTGACGGCGAGCTTCCGCACCTTGTCATAGAGCGCCTTCGGCCACACCGAGAAGCCCATCCGCCAGCCGGTCATGGCGTATGTCTTGGACCAGCCGTCGAGCAGGATCAGCCGGTCGCGGACCTCCGGGTAGGAGAGCAGCGAGACGTGGGGCAGGCCGTCATAGGTCATCTGGCCGTAGATCTCGTCCGACATGATCGCCACGTCCGGGTGCGCGGCGAGCCCGGCGACGAGGGCGTCGATCTCGGCCTTCGGCGTCACGCCGCCGGTCGGGTTGGCCGGCGAGTTGATGATCATCAGCCGCGTCTTCGGCGTGATCAGGCGGAGCGTCTCCTCGGCCGAGAAGGCGAAGCCGTTCTCCTCGCGGATCGGGATCGGCACCGGGGTGGCGCCGGTGAACTCGATCATCGAGCGGTAGATCGGAAAGCCGGGATCGGGATACATGATCTCCGCGCCGGGCTCGCCGAACATCAGGATCGCGGCGAACATCGTCACCTTGCCGCCCGGCACGATCAGCACGAGGTCGGGCGAGACCTCGACGCCGACCCGGCGGTGGATATCGGCGGCCACCGCCTCGCGGAGCGGTTTGATGCCGGTCGCCGGCGTGTAGCCGTGGTGGCCGTCGCGGAGCGCCTTGATCGCCGCCTCGACGATATGGTCGGGCGTGCGGAAATCGGGCTGGCCGATGCCGAGATTGATGATGTCGCGGCCCTGCGCCCGGAGGTCGGTGGCGCGCGCGAGCACGGCGAAGGCATTTTCCTCGCCGATCCGGTCGAAGCCGGCAATCGTGGTCAGCATGGTTTCCGTTCCTCCCGCGGGGTTCCGCGGGCGCGACTTTTGGCCCATAAACGCATCGAACGCAATCGGCCGGAGGGGCGTCAATGTCGTCGGTGGAAGAGAAGCGGAGGGCCTTCCGCGCTCTCCACGACGAGGGCTGTTTCGTGATGCCCAATCCCTACGACATGGGGACGGCGCGCTACTTCGCCGGCCTCGGCTTCAAGGCGCTCGCCACGACCAGTTCGGGGGCCGCCTGGAGCTACGGCTTCCCCGACGGCGGGCTCGGCCGCGACGTGATGCTCGAGCATATCGCGGAGATCGCCGCGATGTCGGACGTGCCGGTCAACGCCGATTTTCTGAACGGCTTCGCCGACGATCCGGAGGACCTCCTCCCCAATGTCGCGCTCTGCATCGGCACCGGCGTCGCCGGCCTGTCGATCGAGGACATGGACGCGGGCCGGAGGCTCTACGACACCGGGCTCGCAGTGGAGCGGGTGCGCGCGGCGCGCCAGGCGATCGACGACGACGGCACCGGCGTGCTGCTCGTGGCGCGCTGCGAGGCCTTCCTCATCGGCCACCCCGACGCGCTCCGCATCGCGGTCGACCGGCTCGAGCGCTTCGCCGAGGCCGGCGCCGACTGCCTCTATGCGCCCGACGTGACGCGGCCCGAGGACATCGCGACGATCGTGCGCGCGGGGGCGCCGAAGCCGGTCAACGTGCTGGCGCGCAATCTCGGCGGCCTGACGGTCGCCGACCTCGCGGCGCTCGGCGTGCGCCGGGTCAGCCTCGGCGGCGGCCTCGCGCGGCTCGCCTGGTCCGCCGTCATGCAGGCCGGCAAGGACCTTGCCGCCGGCCGCTTCGACGCGATCGACGAGGCGGTCTCCGGGGCGGCACTCAACGCGCTCTTTGCAGATGCCGCGGGGCGGAACTAGCCGCGATTGCCGGCGCGGGCGCCCTCACACCCGCTTGGCGCGGGTGTCGATCGTGTCGAGGAGTTCCTGGACGCGACCGAGCTCGGCGATGGTCGAGGTGAGCCGGCCGGCAAGGATGCGGCGAAGCCGCGTCGCGACGTGCGGATACTCGCTGAGCATGCGGGTGACGAGCTTCCGGTCGATGTCGAGCACCTCGCTCGAGATCACCGCGGTCGCGGTTGCCGGGCGCTTGGTCTCGATGAACAGCGCCAGTTCGCCGATCAGGCTGCCCTGCTCGCAGGCCGCCAGCACCTGCCGTCGGCCGCCCTGGCCCGTCGACAGCTCGATTCCCCCGTAGACCACCACGTAGCCCGAGCCGGCGAGGGTCCCTTCGCGGAAGAGGACCTGGCCCGGAGAAAGATTGAGGCGGACCGCGCTGAAGGCCAGCAGGCGGAGCTGCTCGGTCGAGAGTTCGCTGAACAGCGGGATGCGCGCCAGCAGCGCGATGTCGCGTTCGAGGCTCACGGCGTCAGCCCATGGCGGAACGGCATCGGGTTCACGGCACCAGCTTGTAGCCGCCGACATCGGTGACGAGCAGTTCGGCCTTGGACGGGTCGCGCTCGATCTTCTGCCGGAGCCGGTAGATGTGGGTCTCGAGGGTATGGGTGGTCACGCCGGAATTGTAGCCCCACACTTCGTGGAGCAGCACGTCGCGGCTGATCACCTTCTCGCCCGCGCGGTAGAGGAACTTGAGGATCGCCGTTTCCTTCTCGGTGAGCCGGATCTTCTGGCCCCGGTCGTCGGCGAGGATCTTTGCGCTCGGCCGGAAGGTATAGGGGCCGATGGTGAAGACGGCATCCTCGCTCTGCTCATGCTGGCGGAGCTGGGCGCGGATGCGGGCCAGGAGCACGGCGAAGCGGAACGGCTTGGTGACGTAGTCGTTGGCGCCGGCCTCGAGGCCCAGAACGGTGTCCGACTCGGAATCCTGGGCGGTGAGCATGATCACCGGCGCCTTGAATCCGCCCTTCCTGAGCAGCTTCACCGCCTCGCGGCCATCCATGTCGGGAAGGCCGACATCCATCACGACGAGATCGACATGGCCCTGTCGCGCCGCCTGGATGCCCTTGGCGGCGGTGCCGTCCTGGGTGATCTCGAACTCCTCGTAGAGCGAGAGCTGCTCGACCAGGCTCTCGCGAAGCACATCGTCGTCGTCAACAACCAGGATCTTGCGGGCGGGCATCGGTCGCCTCTGTCGTCGTGTTGCCGGGCCCCGAAGCGAGAATGGCGGAACACTTCGGATTCGGCCTATGGGGATGTAGACCGCAACCCATGGCGGACGCAAGGTAAGCGGCACGCGCCGGGGAGAATCATGGGAGATTCGCCATTGTATCGCCGCTCCGATCGGATCATCGTGCGGCCCTCGCCGGAGGATCCGGCCCGCGGCCTCCTCGCCGCCGGGCCGCTCACCGTCCCCTGCGCCCTCGGCCGGAGCGGGATCACCGCGCGCAAGCGCGAGGGCGACGGC
>JAEZEN010000566.1 GCA_023433185.1 Pseudomonadota bacterium
GCCGTCGATGCGGTTGATGATGCCGGTGCGCTGCGCCGGCACGCGCTCGATGAAGTTGCCGATCGGCACGCCGCCCGCCGGGGTCTGGACCAGGAGGTCGTCGATCTGGTTGAGCGTGCGCCGGTCCTCCGGGACGCGGACGATGATGTCGACCGGCGTGTCGCTGGTCTGCGGCCGGTAGTCGGTGATCTTGAGGCCGGTGGTGACGAGCCGCACCGCGGCGCCGACCGCGCCGACGCCGATGCCGTATTTCGACGCCTCGGCCTTGTCGATCTCGAGCCGCCAGTCGATGCCGGGCATCGGCAGGCCGTCGTCGAGGTCGCGGATCTCGGGACGGGTCGCGAGACGGCCGGCGACCTCGATCGCGGCGGCGCGGAGCGCGTCCGGGTAGTCGCTGCTCAACTGCACCTGGATCGGCTTGCCGGTGGGCGGGCCGCCCTCCTGCGCCACGACCTCGACCTTGATGCCCGGAATGTCGTCCGGGCGGTCGCGGATCTCGTCCATCATCTCGCCCGCCGGCCGGCGGGCCTGCCAGTCGATGAACTCGAACTGGATCTGGCCGATGACGTCCTCGGTGATCTGATCGTTGCCCTGGCCCATGTCGCCCGAGCGCGCATAGACGGTCGACAGTTCCGACATATCGAGGATCTGGGCCTCGACGGACCGGACGAGACGGTCCTTCTCCTCGAGCGACAGGTTTCCCCGGGCGTGGATGAGGACGATACCGACGTCGGGCTCGACATCGGGGAAGAACTCGACCCCCTTGCCAAGTCCGCCGGCGAAATAGGCGTAGGGAACGCCGATAAGGAGTGCGATCGAGAGGAGGATGGTGATGCCGGGGAAGCGGATCGCGAGGCGCACGGTCTTGAGGTAGGCGCCCTCGCGCCGGGCGTGGGTCGGGTGCTCGATCGGCTCGGCCTTGCCGATCAGCGCGCCGAGCGTCGGCGTGAAGATCAGCGCCGCGACCAGCGACGCCGAGAGCGTCGCGATCAGAGTCAGCGGCAGGTAGCCCATGAATTCGCCGACAACTCCCGGCCAGAAGAGGAGAGGGGAGAATGCGGCGATGCGGGTCAGGGTCGCCGCGACCACCGGGCCGGTCATCCGTGCCGCGGCGAAGGCATAGGCCTCCCGCGGCTTCATGCCCTCGCTCATCCGCCGTTCGGCGAACTCCGAGACGATGATCGCGTCGTCGACCAGCATGCCGACGGCGAGGATCAGGCTGAACAGCACCACCATGTTCAGCGTCAGGCCCGCCATGCTGAGGCCGAGGATGCCGACGAGGAACGAGAACGGGATCGCGATGCCGATGAAGATCGAGGCGCGGCCGCCGAGGAAGAACAGGATGATCACCACCACCAGGATGATCGCGGTGATGACGCTGTTCTGCAGCTCGGTCAGCATCTCGTTGATGAACTTCGACTGGTCCTGCAGGAAGGCGACCTGAAGCGTCTCGGGCCACCCCGGCCGCAACTGCTCGATCGCCGCCCGCGTGCCGTCGACCACCTCGATGAGGTTGGCGCCGGCGCGCTTCACCACCTCGATGGTGACCGCCGGCTGCCCGTTGACCCGGGTCACCGTCGTCGCGTCCTTGAACGTCGGCTTGATCGTGGCAACATCGCCGAGCGTCACCGCGGTGGCGGTGGACGACGTGACGGGGATGGCGAGGACGTCCTCGGGGCTCTCGATCAGTGCCGGCACCTTGACGCCGAAGCGGCCCTGCGCCCCTTCAAGCGCGCCTGCCGCGACGAGGCTGTTGCCCTGGGCGGCGGCGGCCGCGAACGCCTCGAGCGACACGCCGTAGCTCTTGAGGAGCATCGGCTCGGCAATGATCTCGACCACCTCGTCGCGGGTACCCCTGAGGTCGGCCGAGAGGACGCCCGGCACCTGCTCGATCGCGTCCTGGGCCTGGCGCGAGATAGTGAGCAATGTCCGTTCCGTGAGGTCGCCCGAAAGCGCGACGACAATCACCGGGAAGAGGCTGGTATTGACCTCGTGGACGGCGGGTTCGTCGGCGTCGGCCGGCAGTTCTGCGCGGGCGTCGTCGACCTTGGCGCGCACGTCCTGGATCGCGACATCGGGATTGAAGCCCGCCTCGAACTCGAGAAGGACATAGCCGCCGCCCTCGAACCCGGCGGACCGCATCTCCTTGAGATTCGTCACCGACTTGAGCGCCGTCTCGAGCGGCCGGACAAGGAGCCGCTCGGCGTCCTCGGGCGAGATGCCGGACATGTTCACGTTGACATAGACGATCGGGATGGCGACGTCGGGGTTCGCCTCCTTCGGGATGGTGATGTAGGACATCGCCCCCGCTGCGAGCAGGAAGGCAAGGATCGCGAGGGTCAGCCGGGCATGGCTGACGGCGTAGTTGACGATCGTCCGCATCGCTGCATCCCTAGGCCGGAGGGCCGGCCATCGTGGTGTCGGCGACGAGCACCGCTTCGACCTGGTCGCCGTCGCGGACGAAGTCCTGGCCGACGATGATGACCCGGGTCGGGCTGTCGATGCCGGTCACCCATACCGAGGCCAGTGCGTCGTCGACGATCGCCACGGGCATGAACTTCGCGCGGCTGTCGGAATCGACGACGCGGACGCCGAGGCCGCCCTCATCGGAGAAGACGAGGGCCGAGCGCGGCACCGAGACGGCGACGATCGCATCGGTCTCGAACACCATTTCGCAGGTCACGCCGTCGCCTACCGCATTGTCGGCATTCTCCATGCGAGCCTGCACCGGATAGGTGCGGGTCGCCTTGTCGGCGCTGACGCCGACATAGTTGATGACGCCGGTCTTGACCGTGCCGTCGATGAAGCGCATGCGGGCGGTCTGACCGACGCGGACATTGCCGCGCTCGCGTTCGCTCACCGCGCCCACGGCGAGCATCGGGTCCGGATCGACGATTGAGGCGATCTCGGCACCCGGCTGGATCGCCTGGCCGACCTGCACCGGCACCGCCTCGACGAGCCCGGAGATCGGCGACCGGATGACGGAGCGGTCCGCTTCGGCCTCGGCGGCCGCCACGGCGGCACGCGCCGCCGCCACCGCGGCCTCGAGGGCCGGCAGCTGGTTGCGTGGCGCCTGGCCCCTGTCGATCAGAGCCTTGTTCGCTTCATACTCGGCGGAGCGCTGGTCGAGGAGGGCCTGCGCCTGCAGCACGGCGGCGCTTCGTCCCTCGTCGGATATGGTGGCGATCGTCTGACCGGCGGCGACCCGGTCGCCGCGCGAGACGGTGAGTTCGGTGATGATGCCGCTCGCCCGTGCCACCGCGACGGAGCTGTCGTCGGCCTCGGTGGTGCAGGATAGCGTGATCTGGCGGCGATGGTCCTGTGGCGTCGTCGGCGCCACCGTCACCTTCTGCATCGGCACCACCGGCGCCGCGGCGACGGTCTCTTCGACGCGCTGTTCATCCTCGCTCGGCGCGGGCGCGAACACGCCGGACGCGATCCAGCCCACCGCGGCCAGCAGGAGGGCGACCGAGGCGATGCGGCTCGGCTTGAATAGTCTGGAAGCCATGACGCGAGACCGTTAGCGTTTACGTTGTTCGGTGGAGCAGATCGCAACCCGTTCCTCTCATCGCCGATATAGCTGCTGCAGCGCAGCAAATAAACCGGCTTCTACGACCCAGGCGGGTTCCTACCAACTACGGTAAGCGCCATGCCATCCCGCAGATGGGGCGCGGTGCAGGCCGATCCAAGGCACCGTCGCTCCAAGGGCGGCGATTGTTCGCGAGAATGTGGCTAATCGTGGTACGGCCCGCTAACTTTCGGCGCCAGCCCCACGCAGCCGTCGGCGCGTTCAAGGCCTCACACTGCTGACAAGTTCTGGCAGGCGGAAAGCCGGTGAGCGCACGCAGGACGCATCCGATGGCGCTGACCTGGACGCCCGCTTCGGGACGATCGGATGCAGTGGGCGCGACAGGGCCCGCCAGGGCCGGGGAGGCGCCATTGCGGTGCAGCAACCGCGAGGGCAGGTCTCATCGGAACTCGCGCGGTTCGCGATAGGCGGGAAAGAACGTGGTCGCGGCCCTGTTGCCGCAGAGCGCAGCATACGCATCGGGCCGGTTGACGATCCTGGCCAGGTGCACGGGCGCCCGGCGGTTCGTCCAACGGAGCTTGAAGCGCGCGATGCCCTCGCCGTCCGTCCGCGGGGTGCCGCCCATCAGCATCACCACATGCTGCTCGCGGCACAAGTCCAGGATCGCCTGCATCAGCGGGTAGGACGCGTTTTGCCGGAGCCCGATCTCGGACACCGCGATGTGCAGGAGGTGAAGCTCGGACTCGAAGAGGGCGCCGCAGGCCATGCCGGCGGTCTCCTGGTCGTTGCCCACGCGGAAATAGACCATGCCGTCGAGTCCGGCGAGCGCGGCGAAATGGGCCTCCGGGAAGTCGAAGAACCCGCCCGCGAAGCGCCGCCGCCGCGCAACCTCTCCATAGAGCGCCGCAAGCTCCATCCGGCCTGCCCGGTCCTCGACGAGTCCGACCCGCCAGGTGTTCTCCGCGTCACGGAGCCGCCGCCGCGCGCGCCGGCTGAGGGGTGGTTGCGGCAGGGTAGGGTCGTAGAGGAAGTGCTCCTTGAGCAGGACGGCGCCATGGTCCCGGGAGGCCGGCCGGAAGCCGGGCTGGGTGATGATCGTCAGTGTCACCAGATCGGGAGAGGAGGAGGCCAGCGCGGCGATGTCGTCATCGTCGCGGGCGCGGAAATAGGGCCATGGACCCAGTCCGTCGTAGAGTCCGTGCCCGGGGATTGCACGGCGCAGCACGCCTGCCGGCGCCCCGCTCGGGAACCCGACGCCGCCGACATGTGGGAACCCCGCGAGATAGGCGTGGGTGTGGATGGGGAACTGGCCGGACATCCTGGTTGGGACATGGTACGCGCCCGTTCGTGGGCGGCGGGGAGCGTAGCACACCCGGACAAGGGGAGGAGCCGGCAGCCCCGATCGGATGGCCGGCGTCCGCCTTCGGCAGCATCTTGATCGGCGGGACGATGCGATCCGGCGCCCGGCGAAGTCCTGTTGCCGCGCCGGCTGGCATGGGATAGCCCGACAGGAACGGAGAGCCGTAAGCGAGGCGCGACACGATGAAGCCGACCAACCCCGTCTATACCGGCCTGCCGACCACCATTTTCGAGGTGATGTCGCGGATGGCGAAGGAGAACGGGTCGATCAACCTCGGCCAGGGCTTCCCCGACGTCGACGGTCCCGAGGACATCCGCCGCTTCGCCGCCGAGGAGATCGTCAACGGCAAGAACCAGTATCCGCCGATGATGGGGGTGCCGGAACTGCGGAAGGCGGTGGCCGACGCCAACCGGCGCTTCTACGGGCTCGACGTCGACTGGGAGAGCGAGGTGCTGGTCACCTCCGGGGCGACGGAGGCGATCTCGGACTGCCTCGCGGCGCTGGTCGAGCCGGACGACGAGGTCGTCCTCATCGAGCCGCTCTACGACTGCTACCTGCCGCTCGTGCGCCGAGCCGGTGCGATCCCGCGCCTCGTCCGCGTCACGCCCCCCGACTGGCGGCTCGACGGCGAGGCGCTCGCTGCGGCCTTCGGGCCCAGGACCAAGGCGGTGCTCCTCAACAACCCGATGAACCCGGCGGCCAAGGTGTTCACGGCGGACGAACTCAGGCTCATCGCCGATCTCGTCGTCGCCCACGACGCCTATGCGATTTGCGACGAGGTCTACGAGCACCTCCTCTTCGACGGCCGAAAGCACGTGCCGCTGATGACGCTGCCGGGCATGCGTGAGCGGGCGGTGCGGATCGGCTCGGCGGGAAAGACCTTCTCCCTGACCGGTTGGAAGGTCGGCTACGTCACCGCGGTGCCGGCACTCCTCGACCCGATCACCAAGGCGCACCAGTTCACCACCTTCACGACGCCGCCCGGCCTCCAGAAGGCGGTCGCCTACGGCCTCGGCAAGGACCATGCCTATTACGACGAGCTGGCCGGCGACCTTGCGGCCAAGCGCGACCGCTTCGCCGGCGGCCTCCGGACCGTCGGCTTCGACGTGATGCCCTGCGACGGCTCCTACTTCATCACCGCCGACATGCGGAGCGTCGGCGTCGACGCGGATGACGTGACGGCGTGCCGGCAATTGACGCTGGAGGCGGGGGTGACTGCGGTTCCCGTCTCCGCCTTCTATCAGGACGACGCGCCGCGGAACTTCGTGCGCTTCTGCTTCTCGAAGCGCGATCCGGTGCTCGACGCGGCGCTTGAGCGGCTCGAACGCTGGGTCGAGCGGAAGGGGTGATGCTTGGCGCCGCCTCTTGGCGAGGATCAGATGCGTCCAATGTCTTGGCCTATGACAATCGGAGGGCATGCCGATGTCTGACGCCGCGCGCAAGGTGAGTCTCTGCCGGAACGGCCGGAGCCAGGCGATCCGTATCCCCAAGGAGTTCGAGATGCCGGGTACCGAGGTCACGATCCGGCGGGAGGGGTGATGTGCTCATGATGACGCCGGTTCGGAACATATGTCCGTTCGCCGGGCTGGTTTCCGCACGTCGTCAGAACTGAACCGGAGAAATGGAATGCAGATCGTCACGGCCATCGACCATGTCGTCCTCAACGTCCGCGATGTCGAGGCGTCCGCCGACTGGTACGCGCGGGTCCTCGGCATGACGCGGCACGACTTCCAGCCGTCCTACGGCGTCGCCAGGACGAGCATGAAGTTCGGATCGACGATGCTGAACCTCCGCCCCGTCGACATGGACAAGGTCGCATGGTTCACCGGGGCCGAGGCGGTCGCCGGCAGCGACGATCTCTGCTTCCTCACCGATCTGCCTCTCGACGACGTGATGCGCCATTTCGCAGCCTGCGACGTCGCGGTCGAGGTCGGGCCCGTGGCGCGACGCGGGGCGCGGGGCGACATGACCTCACTCTATTGCCGCGACCCCGACGGAAACCTGGTCGAGGTCGCGACCTACGCCTGAGCGGAGGGTTCAGGCTGGCGGGGCATTGTGCCCGATACCCGGCTCGTAGCCGAGGCGGCGGTTCAATTCCTCGATCAGCGTCACGGCCGCGCCGACGATCGGCGTGCCGGGCGGGAAGATCGCCGACGCGCCCGCCTCGCGGAGCGGCTCGTAGTCGTCGGGCGGGATGACGCCGCCGACCACCACCATCATGTCCGGCCGCCCGCGTTCCTCGAGCGCCCGCTTGACGGCGGGGACCAGCGTCAGGTGGCCCGCGGCCAGCGTCGAGATGCCGAGGATATGGACTCCCCGCTCGATGGCGAGTTCTGCGGCCTCCTCCGGCGTCTGGAACAGGGGACCGATCGTCACGTCGAGGCCGAGGTCGGCGAAGGCCGAGGCGATGACCTTCTGCCCGCGGTCATGGCCGTCCTGGCCGACCTTGGCGATCAGGATGCGGGGCGGCGCACCGTCCCTCTCGGCGAAGGCGGCGACCAGCCGCCGGGCGGTCGCGACGCCTTCGGCGTCTCCGGTCTCGCTCTCGTAGAC
>JAEZEN010000059.1 GCA_023433185.1 Pseudomonadota bacterium
GCCGTCCTCCCAGGCGAGCGCCGCGATGCCCTGGCCCGCGACCGTCACCGTCAGCAGCGGCCTGCCGCCGGCCCCAGCCAGCGCCGCCATGACGTGGAAGACGGGGTGCACCGCCCCGTTTCCGGCGTCGACCCCCTGCGGCCCGGCGAGGTGGTTGAGGGCGAGGCTCGCGATACCGGTGCCGGCGAGCGCCGCCGCGTAGCCGACTGCCCAGGCCGCGCCGAACAGGCCGGACTGACGCGGCTCGTTCTCGGCCATGGCGATGCGCTTGCCATCCGGATTGGGGGCGGTGGCAGCGCCGTAGGGGTTGTGCCGCATGCCGATCGAAGACGGGCCGATATGGAGCGGCTTGCCGCGGGCCATCGCCGCCATCGAGGCGACCACGGCGGGCAGCGCCTCGTGCGTCTCCATCACCGAGGTGTCGTCCGCGGCATGGACGATCGGCGTCGTCGTGCAGGTGACGCCGTCGATCGTCGCGATGGGGGGGCGCTTGCGGTTGAGTTCGGTGAAGTAGCTGAGCATCCCGCCGAGGATCTGCGCCTCGGGAAACGCCTTCCTTGCCTGGTTGTAGATGTGGGCGAGATCGGCGACCTCCGGCCACGGTCCGACCGGCTGCGTCGACTTGAGATAGGAGGCGGGACAGGCGATGACGCGCGCCGGCGCGAGCCCCGCCTCGGCACAGGCCTTCGCCGCCGTCGCAAGCTCGGGTCCCGGCGACTTGCCGGCGGGCAGGACGAGCTCGAGTTGCACCGCGGCACCGAGCCGCCCCGCGATGCCGGCATAGTCGCGGAGCGTCGTGACGAGGTCGGCCGCGTCGCTCTCGGCATAGGCGGTGATAAACTGGGGGCGGAGCCTTTCCGCCGCTGCCCCCACCGCGCCGCGATGCTCCGGCATGAGGCCCAGGCCGATCGCCGGCATCGCCGCGCCGCGAGCCCTTCCGAAGCCGATCTCCGCCGAGCCGGCGGCCGGGCCGGTCGCGGGCGGGGCGGTCCCCTCGAACGTGAGGGCGATCCGCTGCACGATGCGGTCGCCCTTCTCGATGCGGAAGGGCCAGGGATCGAGAAGCGAGCAGACATAGGTCTTGTACGAGGCGTCGGTCCAGTTCCGCTGGTCCTCCATCTCGTAGATGGTCTCGGGGTCGCGGGGCAGCGACGCCTCCATGCGGCAGGTGACATGGAGCCCCGGCGCCACCTCGTGGCGGAGCGCCCGGATGTCGAGGATCGGCTGGTCCGGGCTGATCAGCTCGGGAAAGCGCGTCTCCTCCGTGGCGCCGTCCTTCCGCGTCACCGTCACCGGCTTGCCCGCGACGCCGATGATCGGGTGGAGGACGACGAAGCCGGTGCGGTTGGTGTCGAAGCCGGAATGCGCCTCGGCGTCCGCCTTGACCTCGAGGCTGCCGTCGGCCCGGCCTTCGATGGTCAGGCGGAAGCGGTAGTCGATGTCGTCCTGCTGGACGATACCGTCGAGTTCGAGGAGGAAGCCGTCAGCGTTCTCCTCGCGCCGCACCGGCGTCAGGCGCGCCGGCGGCGTCCGCCAGCTCGCGTCGCGGACGAGATAGTCGATGCCGCGGATCGCCTCGTGCCCGTTGTATCGGACGTAGCGCACGGCCCCGCCCTCGACCGCGACCGACAGCGGCCCGGCCGCCAGCCGGATCACGTCGGCCCGCGGCTCCTCGGTGCCGTAGATCATCATGGCATCGCTGCCTGGCATCCCCGTTTCCTCCCCTGCCGCAACGCTCAACCGCGCCGGGCCTCGAACTTCCGATAGAGCGCGTTGCCGCGCGAAATGTGGTCGTGCATCGCCTCGGCCGCGGCTTCGCCGTCGCCGGCGGCGATCGCCTCGAGGATGCGGCGGTGCTCGGCGATGGTCACGTCCTCGGCGCCCTCCAGGCGGACGAGCGTGACGTAGTAGACCTTGAGCCAGCCGAACATCGCCTCGATCAGCGCCGGGAAGATCGGGTTGCCGGCCATCGCCGCGATTTCGCGGTGGAACTCCATGTCGCGGGGCAGGAACTCGTCGAGCTTCTGGCGGGCGTGCTCGTGGGCGGCGAAGCGCTCGCGGAGGCGCGCCACGGTTTCGGGGGTCGCCTGCGCCGCGGCGCGGCGCGCGAGCCCGGTCTCGAGAAAGCGGCGCGCATCCTTGAGGTGCTCGAGATTGCCGGGTTCGGATTCGAGGAAGTGCCGGGCGCTGCCCGCGATCTGCTCGATGATCGTCTCCGCCGTCGGCAGCCGCACGCGCGCGCGCTCGCCATGGGTGACGTGGATGATGCCATCGCGCTCGAGCGCCTGAAGGGCCTCGCGCACCGCGGGCCGGCCGACCTGATAGGCCTGCATCAGGTCGCGTTCGCTCGGCAACTGGTCGCCGGGCTGGAACTCGCCGGCACGGATCCGCTCGAGCAGGCGGTCGCGCACTTCCTGGAACAGCTTGCGGCGGGTGATGGGGGCGATCGTCGTCATTGGTCTGACTTCCTGACGACATGATCATGGCCGGCCACGCCGGGTTTGCCAACCGTTCAGTTGCTGCCCGCGCGCTGCGCGTTGACGCCTGACGGGGGTGTCAGTAAACCCGGTCGCGCGTTCCCCTCCCCCGTTCTTCCCCTCGTGCGGCAAAGGCCCCGGATGTCCACCCCCACGCCCAAGTCCACCGCCTTCACGACCATCGACCTCGACGCGCCCGGCAAGCGCGTCGGCTTCGTGATGATCCCGCATTCACCCGACGACGACGCCTGGGGCGCCACGCGCCTGCCGCTCGCCGTGATCGCCAATGGTGACGGGCCGACCGCGATTCTCGAGGGCGGCAACCACGGCGACGAGTACGAGGGGCCGATCACGATCTGCGAGCTGATCCGCGAACTGGAGCCCAAGGACGTCACCGGGCGGCTGATCCTCATGCCGGCCAACAACGTCCACGCCGTCATCGCCGGCAAGCGCACCTCCTCGGTCGACGGGCTCAACCTCAACCGCACCTTCCCCGGCAATCCGGTCGGCACCATCACGCAGCAGATCGCGGCCTTTCTCGACCAGGAGATCTTCCCGCGCGGCGACGCCTTCCTCGATCTCCACTCGGGCGGCTCGTCGCTCGACATCCTGCCGAGCGCGGTGATCGAGCCGGCCGACGACCCGGCGCTGATGAGGAAGAACATCGCCGCGGCCCGCGCCTTCGGCGCCGACTACACCGTCGTCATCCCCAATCTCGGCGACCCGCGGACCGCGACCGCCTGCGCCATCCGGCACGGGCTCGTCGCCATCGGCACGGAAATGGCGGGCGGCGGTACCGTCTCGCGCGACGCACTCGCCCTCTGCCGGACGGGCGTGCGCAACGTCCTCGTCCATCTCGGCATCCTGCCGGAACGCTATGCGACCCCGGTCAGCGGCCGCGACCGCGTCCTCGACATGCCCGGCGCGGGCTCCTACGTCTACGCGACGATGGACGGCATCTTCGAGTCCTTCGACCCCCTCGGCGCCGAGGTCCGCAAGGGCGATCCCTGCGGCCGCATCCACTGCACCTGGGATGCGACCCGCGAACCGGAGACGCTCTACTACGGCGCCAGCGGCATCCTCTACGGCCGCCGCCAGCCGGGCCGGGTGCGGCCCGGAAATTGCGTGCTGAACGTCGCCACCCCCTACGAAGGAACCAGCCTGTGATGATCGGAATCGGCGACATCGACGCTGCGCACGAGCGCATCCGCCCCTACACCCGGAAGACGCCGACGATCGCCCTCGACCAGCTCCAGCAGCCGGTCGGCACCGGTGCACGGGTGACGCTGAAGCTCGAACTGCTCCAGGTCACCGGCTCCTTCAAGGCGCGCGGCGCGATGAACCGCCTGCTCGGCGCTCCGCGGGCCGAGGTCGAGAGGGGCATCGTCACCGCCTCGGGCGGCAACCACGGCCTCGCCGTCGCCCGCACCGCCTACGTGGCCGGCGTGCCGGCCACCATCTTCGTGCCCGAGACCGTATCGCCGTCCAAGGTCGAGAAGATGCAGAAGTGGAAGGCCGAGGTCCGCATCGTCGGGGCGAGCTGGAGCCAGTCGAACGAGGCGGCGCTGGCCTTCGCCCGGGACAACGGAGGGGCCTATTTCCATCCCTTCGCCGACCCGCTGGTCGTCGCCGGCCAGGGAACGCTCGGCCTCGAAATCATCGACGACATTCCCGACATGGACGTGATTCTCGTCGCGATCGGCGGCGGCGGCCTCATCTCCGGCCTGTCCACCGCGATCCGCGCAAGGAAGCCCGGCGTGCGCATCATCGGCGTCGAGCCGACGGGCTCGCCGACCCTCAAGGCGAGCATCGAGGCCGGTCACGTCGTCACCCTCGCCGAGGTCACCTCGAAGGTGCCCACCATGGCCTGCCAGCGCACCGACGAGCGCCTGTTCGAGATCGTCGACCGCAATGTCGACGAGATCGTCCTCGTCAGCGACGAAGCCATGGCCGACGCCGCGCGCTGGCTGTGGTTCGAGATGGGCGTGGCCGCCGACCTGTCCGGCGCCGCCTCGCTCGCCGCGCTCCGCCAGATCGCCGGCGACATCGACCCGACCCACCATGTCTGCGCGCTGGTCTGCGGCGCCGGCCCGGAAGGTACGGTCTGAGGTGGTCGAAGGAATGGTTCGGATCGCCGTCGCCGGTGCGGGCGCCTTCGGGCGCGAGCACCTCAAGGCCCTCCTCCGCCGGAACGACATCGACATCGTCGCCGTCGCCGCCCCTGTCCGCGCCCCCCCCCCACCCGCGATGGCCTCGT
>JAEZEN010000117.1 GCA_023433185.1 Pseudomonadota bacterium
GGTGGGCGAGGGGGACATAGGCGGCGCGGCCGGGTCCGGTGGCGAGCGAAAAGCCCACCAGTTCGGCCCGCATCGGGTCGAGCGACGTGGTCTCGGTGCGGAAGGCCACCTGGCCCGCCTCGCGCGCCTCGTCGACCCACAGCTGCAGGGAGGCCAGGTCGCGCATGCATCCATACTGGCTGCGGTCGATCTTGGCGCCCGCGGCGGCGTTCATCCGTTCGGCCACCAGCGCCGCCGGGGCCATGCCGTCCGCTTCGGCGGCGGCGGGACCTTTGCCGTACACGGACTCCACCGGCGCGGCCGAGGGCGGCGGCGGCGCGGCCGACGGGCCGGCAGCATCGAGATCCGGACCGTGCGCCTCGGCACCCGCCTGCAGCGTCACCGGCACGGCCTCGATTTCGGCGGGCTCCGCGCCCGTGACCTCCGCCACGCGGCGGGTCAGCGTCGAGAATTCCATCGCCTTCAGGAAGCCGATCAGCTTAGGCCCGTCCGGCGCCCGCAGCGCGAAATCGTCGAGCGACGAGCTCACCGGCACGTCGTCCTTCAGCCGCACCAGTTCGCGCGAGATGCGCGCCTTGTCGGCATTGGCGATGATCGCCTCGCGGCGCTTGTCCTGCTTGATCTCCCCGGCCCGCTCCAGCAGCGTGTCGAGGTCGCCGAACTGTTCGAGCAGCAGCGCCGCCGTCTTGGGCCCGATGCCCGGCACGCCCGGCACGTTGTCGACGCTGTCGCCGGTGAGCGCCTGCAGGTCGATCATCTTCTCCGGCGGCACGCCCCATTTCTCGACGACCTCGGGGACGCGGATCTCCTTGTCCTTCATCGGATCGTACATCGACACGCTCTGGCCGACGAGCTGCATCAGATCCTTGTCGGACGAGATGATGGTGGTGTCGCCGCCGGCCTCGCAGGCGAGCCTGGCATAGGTCGCGATCAGGTCGTCGGCCTCGAAGCCCTCCATCTCGATGCACGGCAGGTCGAACGCCTTGGTCGCCTGCCGGATCAGCCCGAATTGCGGGATCAGGTCCTCGGGTGGTGCCGAGCGGTTCGCCTTGTACTCGGCGTAGAGCTCGTTGCGGAAGGTCTTGGACGAATAGTCGAAGATCACCGCGAAATGCGTCGGCACCACGCCGACATTGGTGTCGCGCGCGCTGACCATCAGCTTCCACAGCATGTTGCAGAAGCCGGCGACCGCGCCGACCGGCAGCCCGTCCGATTTGCGCGTCAGCGGCGGCAGCGCGTGGTAGGCGCGGAAGATGTACCCGGAACCGTCGACGAGGAAGAGATGATCGCCTTTTTTCATGGCGACAACGCCTAGCGCGGGGTCGCCGGGCTGTCCATTGCAAACCCCGCGCCGGTGTCAGGAGACTGGACCTCGAGGGTTCTGCCGCATCGGAGCAAACCTCGCGGATCCCACCCCGAGCGCGCCTTCCGGGCCTCACGGATTCGTTACGAATCTGTAATCTCCCGCACCCTTGATTCGCCCGCACGCCGAAACCAGATATCGGGTACCGGCGTTTTTGCCGGGTCCGGTTCGAAGGCTCGTCCCCCGCCTGGACCGGATAGTGCGGCAGCCTCATCCCCCTCTCCGGGCTGCCGCATCGTTTCGAGTAAGGCCGCCGTGGCTCCCCTCCGCCACGGCGGCATTTTTTTATGGGTATGACCCTGAACGTGACCTCTTCCCCCCGCTCCGCCCCCGCTCGCCGCCGTGCGCTGCTGCTCGTCAATCCGAAGGCGCGACGCGGCAGGATGGCGCTCGACGGCATCCGCGACCGTCTCGCCCGGGGAGGGCTGGACGTCACGGTCGAGGCCTTCTCCGTCCTGCCGGAACTGGCGCGCGACATCGTCAGGCTGCGCCAGCAGACCGACTGCATCGTCATCTGCGGCGGCGACGGCACCGTCTCCTCCGGCGCCATGGCGGTGATGGAGAGCGGCCTGCCGATGGGCATCATCCCGCTCGGCACCGCCAACGACCTCGCCCGCACGCTGGGCATCCCGATGGACCTGATGCAGGCGGCCGACCTCATCGTCGGCGGCTACGAGCGCCGCATCGACCTCGGCTCCGTCAACGGCCACGCCTTTTTCAACGTCGCCAGCATCGGCCTCAGCACCGAAGTGGCCGCGGGTCTCCAGCCGGAGCTCAAGCGCCGGTGGGGCCGGTTGGGCTACGCCATCGCGGCGTCGCGCGTGCTGCTCAAGGCGCGGCCCTTCAGCGCCTGGATCACCGAGAAGGGCGAGACCGCGAAGGTCCGCACGTTTCAGATCGCCGTCGGCAACGGCCGCCACTATGGCGGCGGCAACGTCGTGGAGGCGAGTGCGGCCATCGACGACGGTTTCCTCGACCTCTACAGCCTCGAGATGCGCAATGTATGGAAGCTGGCGCTGATGCTGCGCTCCTTCCGCGCCGGCACGCATGGCGCCTGGAGCGAGGTGCGTACGGCGCGCTGCGTCCAGTTCGACGTGCGCACCCGCCGGCCGCAGCCGGTCAACACCGACGGCGAGATCGTCACGGCCACCCCGGCAACCTTCAAGGTCCATCCCGAGGCGATCGCCGTTTATGCGCCGCCCGGCAGCGACGATGCCTGAGCCAAGTTTTTAGCCTCGACCCGCCATCTCCCACTTGCCTTTCGTCCGATTGTTGGCCTCTAACCGGAACGCGCCGCCGCGATGCTCCGCCGTGTCGGGCGTGCTGCGAAAAATCGTGAAATGCTCTGCGAGGTTGCCAGAATGCCGCTCTCTTCCGTCCTCGACCGCCTCGATGCCGACCTGGACAAGAGTCTCGAACGGCTCTTCGACCTCCTGCGCATCAAGTCGATCTCGACCGATCCCGCCTATGCCGGTGAATGCCGCAAGGCGGCCGAATGGCTGGTCGCCGACCTGAAGACCATCGGCTTCGACGCCAGCGTGCGCGTCACTCCGGGCCATCCCATGGTGGTGGCGCACCATGACGGGCCTCAGGGCGCGCCGCACGTGCTGTTCTATGGCCACTACGACGTGCAGCCGGTCGATCCCGTCGAGCTGTGGGAGAGCGATCCCTTCGCTCCGGCGCTCAAGGAGCTGGAGCCCGGCCGCAAGGTCATCACCGGCCGCGGCTCCTCCGACGACAAGGGCCAGCTGATGCTGTTCGTCGAGGCCTGCCGCGCCTGGAAGGCCGCAAACGGTTCGCTGCCCTGCCGCATCACCCTGCTGTTCGAAGGCGAGGAGGAATCCGGATCGCCATCGCTGAAGCCCTTCCTAGAGGCCAATGCGGCGGAGCTGAAGGCCGATTTCGCCATGGTTTGCGACACCGGCA
>JAEZEN010000192.1 GCA_023433185.1 Pseudomonadota bacterium
CCCTGGCGCTTCGTGCCGCGACCCGGGTTCCAGTACCAGTAGCTCTTGCCACGGGAGCGCACGCGCTCGACGCCCTCAGGGACCTGCACGTTTCCGACCCTTGGACGGCCCATTGAGATTGGCGGCCCCCAGCACGAACTTGTCCGCGTCGCTCTCGCCGCGGCCGCTCAGCTTATCGGATCATCTGATGAGCACCCTCGAAGGCACTGCCAGCGACTACCGGGAGCACCCAGAAGGCTCGCGCCAGTTCGTCAGGTTCGTTGATGGCGAGCCAGTGGGCCCCTCGACCTGGGTGGCCGAGGGGCTGGAGTTCCCCGCGGTGTTCGAGCGGCGCAACAATCCGCCCGCCCCCATCCTGATTGCCTATGGCGTGTTCCGCGGCCGCTGGGAGCCAACCGAGCTGCAGGGCCTGTTCGCTGCCAAGAACAGCGACTGGCGGGTCGAGGACTACGTCACCCTCGCTTCGGCCCAGGGGCACGTGAACCTGTCCGGCCCGACGGCCGCCGCAGCCAAGGCGCTCTTCGTCGACCTCGAGGTGCTCACGCCCGAACGCGCCGCCGCGATCTTCGCCGCCGACTGAACCCTCCCGAGGCTCCCCTATGCTCATCCGCCTCGCCGCGGCGCTCGTCGCCGTGGTCGCCCTTGCCATGCCCGCCGCTGCGGAGACCTGCCGCGCGAGCTGGTACGGGACGGCTCACCACGGCCGGACGATGGCCAACGGCAAGCCCTTCGACATGCACGCGCTGACGGCCGCGCACCGGACCTGGCCGTTCGGGACCCGGGTGCGGGTGACGTACCGGGGCCGGTCGGTCGTCGTCGTCATCACCGACCGCGGACCGTTCGCCGGCGGCCGCTGCATCGACCTCTCGCTCGCCGCCGCCCAGGCGCTCGGCATGGTCCGCGCCGGCGTCGGCACCGTGACCCTCAACCGCCTCAACTGACCAGGAGCACTGCGCGATGATCGTTCCCGCGTCATGGATGCCGGCTGCCGTCATGAGCCGGATCCATTTGCACTGGACTGGCGGCGCCTACGCTGCCAACGCGACCGATCGGAAGAGCTACCACATCGTCATCGACGGCACGCCGAAGCTGATCCGCGGCGACAAGTCGATCAAGCTCAACGAGGCGCCGATCCGGGGCAGCTACGCCGGCCACACCCTCGGTGCGAACTCCGGGGCGATCGGCATCTCGATCTGCGCCATGGGCGGCGCCGACGTCCGCGAAAGCCCCTTCGTCGCGGGGCGGTATCCGATCACCCGGGAGCAATGGGATCTGGCGATCCCTGCGATCGCAGACCTCGCGAAGCGCTACCGCATCCCTGTGACCCCGAAGACGATCCTGACCCATGCCGAGGTGCAGGCCAATCTCGGCATTGCCCAGAAGAACAAGTGGGACATCACCCGGCTCGTCTTCCTGCCGACCGTTGTCGGAGCGAAGGCGATCGGCGACCTGATGCGCCGCTCGGTCGCCGCTGCTCTCGACGGGATCAAGGCCGAGCCGCCGGCCATCCCCGAGACCATGAGGCCGCCGCGCTTCAGGGTGGAGGGTGTCCGGCCGTCGACACTCACGTTCCGCGACGGCCCCAACGGCAAGGCCAGGGGTGCGCTGCCCGAGGGGACGCTCCTCGAGCGCCTGGGCGCCGCCGGCGACTGGTGGCAGGTCCGCACGCCGGCCGGCTTCGTCGGCTGGGTCTACAGCTCCTACCTGGCGGCCGCGTGACCACCACCCGTGCCGTCGCGTCGATCCTCGGCCCCGCCTTCCTCATCCTCGCTGCCATAGGCGGCGTGGCCCTCCTGATCGGCCTCGCGGGCTGATCGCAACCTCCCGAAAGGAACACGACCATGGTGCAGACCCTGTGGGACTCCCTGCAGCAGATCATCCGGATCCTGCTCTACGCGGCATCGGGCGCGCTCGTCACGGCCGGGCTTATCGACCAGCAGACCGGCGTTGCCCTCGCCGGCGCCCTGGTCGCGCTGATCAACGGCATCTGGACCTGGTACTGGAACCGCAAGGCGGTGACCGTGGCGGGCCTCGAGGCGGCTGGCAAGCACAACGCTGCCATGATCGTCACCGGGGCCGTCAAGGCCGTGAAGAACGCCGGGAAGTCCGGCAAGTAGGGCAGGGCGGGGGCGCACCATGTTCGAGGCCTCGACGCCGCTGACCATCGGCCTGTTCGCGATCGCCGCGATCGGGTTCTTCTCCTCGAGCGGGTTCCTGATCTGGCTCTGGCGCCAGCTCCGGAGCCTGAAGGACGAGATCCTAGCCCTGGTGCGGGCCGATACCGAGAGGACCACGATCGCCATCGAGAAGCTCGGCGTGCAGATCGCCGGCGTCGACGGCAAGACGGTCCTCCTCAACGAGCGCCTTCACGCGCTCGAGCTCGGACTCGCCCAGGCGCGCACCGAATTCGCCGAGCGTTACATGTCGAAGGAATCGGCGACCGGTGCTATAGGCCGCGTCGAGACGGCCGTCACCGACATGAAACGGGACATCGGCGACCGGCTGATCTCGATCGAGAAACACCTCCGGCACGAGACGTCGCCGTAGCGCCTCAACGACAAAAACGATCCGTCAGGGTTCTCGCCCGCCCCGGCCTCCGGGGCGGGCGTTTTCTCCCGCCTTCGTGGCAAAATTGGAACAAAAAAGTTTGCATCCCTCTTGACATGAGAGCCATATAACAAGCGAACGAGTCGACGCGATCCAAGGAGGGAGAGATGTACGACAGTATCACCGTCGCCAATCGTTTCCTCGAACTCGCAGCAGATCGGCAAGATACGCTGACGCCGATGCAACTCTTGAAACTCGTCTATATCGCTCACGGCTGGCACCTCGGCTTGCTGGGGACCCCCTTGCTGCGTGACGATATCGAGGCCTGGCAATATGGCCCGGTGGTTCCCCGGTTGTATCGAGCGATCAAGCAATTCCGGAGCCAGCCAGTCGTGGGGCCACTCGCGGGTTCTGCCAACGAAAAGCTGGACGCTAACAGCGACGCGATCGTGCAAGAAGTATACGACGTATATGGTCGGATGTCTGGGCCGACGTTGTCGCGTCTCACCCATGCCCCTGGCACGCCGTGGGCAGCGACGTATGTGCCTGGAGGGTTTGGAGTGGACATATCAAACGACCTGATTGAGGACCACTATCAGAAACTCGCCGCCCAGAATGCGGAGCAGGACGCCCAAGGGGCGAGTGCTTAGAGCGCGGGGCGCACTTGGGGGAGCTACATTGAGCCCACCTGACCCTAGGGACAGGTTGCGCTTGCGCCTGCCTGCCTTTGAGCAAGCAACAATCCAAACTGAGGAAGCGCTAGGGCCGTCCGCGCCGAAGGACGACGCTATCCGGGAAGCGCGGCAATTATCGCGCGACAAGACCGAAGACGAACTCCGGGCTGAAGCTCTCCGGAAGGAGCACGGTCGAAACGAACGCTTCCGCGACCACTGGGAGGGGATCGTCGTTTGCATCATGTACATCGTGGCGGCGATCGGCGTAGCACTGTTCGCGGTGTGGATTCTGCACCTTGCTGGACCGGAGTGGGCAGGTTGGCTCAAGTCGGAACGCATTTCGCAGCTACAGGCGGTCGTTATTGGCGGAGTTGTTGGTGCTGCCCTCGCCCATGCCCGCAAAAGACTTGGGCAGTGAACGTTGCGGCCCGTTCTTTAACGACCGGGAAACTGCTGCCAGCCGGTGTCGGCCCAGCTCGGGTGCTGCAGCCCGGCGCCCTTGTGACCGCACGCGATGCACTTGGCCGACCTGCGGATGACGTCGCTCGAGGCGTCGGCACCGTAGCGCTCGATCAGCGGGGCGAAGCGCACGGCCGTCATCCGGCGGCACCCGTCGCAGACCAGCCAGATCCAGTCGACCCGGGAGGCGAGGTCGCCGATCGTCGGGACCGGACCCGGGTCGGCCTTCTCGGTGCGCTTCCGTTGCGGCACGTCCTCCCGGGGCGTCACCTTGCTCCGCATCGATTCGCAATCCCAACCGCCGCCCCCTATATCCGGCGCACCATGTTCCTCAACGTCCTCGCCATCCGCAAGATCGCCGTCGCGAAGGGCTGCACCGTCCAGCGCACGGTGACGCTCAAGCAGCGGCCGTTCGTCCAGATCTACGATGCGAAGGGCAGGGCGATCGACGGCGGGAAGACCGGCAACGGCTTCAGCTTGGCTCAGGCCAAGAGGCTCCTCGAGGCGATGCCGGATTCCCCCGCTCGGACGTCGAAGAAGAGGGGTGGACCGCGAACGGCGCCCGCACTATAAAGGCGCACGTCGCGAGCCGATTTGCAAAACGCTACCCCGATCTTGAAAAGCGGCTGTAGCAAAAACA
>JAEZEN010000217.1 GCA_023433185.1 Pseudomonadota bacterium
CTGCTGGGGCGGACGCTGCTGCGGGGCCTGGCGCGGCGCCGGCGGCGCCTCGTCCTCGCGACGGCCGAGGCCGCCGCTGGCGAGGCGGCGGATCAGGCCGAGGGGACCGCGCTCCGGCTCGGCCTGCGGGGCGCCGCCGTGATGGGCCTCCATCTGGCGCTGGGCGATCGGCGGGAAGTCCTCCACCCGCGGCATGCGCACGGCCGGGGTTTCGGCCTGCGGCGGGATGAAGGGCCCCTCGCTGTGGACCGCCTGCTCGCTCTCGAAGGCGATGCGGAGCTCCGCCTCGACATCGAACTCGCCGTCATAGTCGTTCGTCATCGGCCGGTACTGCGAGATGATGATGTCCTCGTCGTGCGCCATCGGCTGCTCCGGCGGGGGCTCCCGATAGACCGGCTGCGGCGGCGCCTGAACCGGGGCAGGCTGCGCGGCGGGGCGCGCCGCCTGGGGCTGGACCTGGGGCTGGGCCTGAGCCTGGGCGGGCTTCGGAGCCGGCGCCGGCGCGGGCTTGTCCTCGGGCTTGGCCACGGTGCGGAGGCGCTGGCTGAGCTCGGCCATGCGGATCTCGGCGGGCGTGGTGTCCTCGCGCGCCGCCTGGTCGATGCCGGTCGCCACGACGGAGACACGGATGATGCCCTCGAGCGATTCCTCGAAGGTGGCGCCGAGGATGATGTTGGCGTCGGGGTCGACCTCCTCGCGGATGCGGGTAGCCGCCTCGTCGACCTCGAAAAGGGTGAGGTCCTTGCCGCCGGTGATCGAGATGAGAAGACCGCGGGCTCCCTTCATCGAGGTCTCGTCGAGGAGCGGATTGGCGATCGCCGCCTCCGCCGCCTGGATGGCGCGACGATCGCCCGAGGCCTCGCCCGTGCCCATCATCGCCTTGCCCATCTCGCGCATCACCGAGCGGACGTCGGCGAAGTCGAGATTGATCAGGCCTTCCTTGACCATGAGGTCGGTGATGCAGGCGACGCCCGAATAGAGCACCTGGTCGGCCATCGCGAAGGCGTCGGCGAAGGTGGTCTTCTCGTTGGCGATCCGGAACAGGTTCTGGTTCGGGATCACGATGAGCGTGTCGACGCAGGCCTGGAGGTCGAGGATGCCCTGCTCGGCGAGGCGCATCCGGCGCGCGCCCTCGAAATGGAAGGGCTTGGTGACGACGCCGACGGTCAGGATGCCCTGGTCGCGGGCGGCACGGGCGATGGTGGGCGCCGCACCGGTGCCGGTGCCGCCGCCCATGCCGGCGGTGACGAACACCATGTGGGAGCCGGACAGGTGATCGATGATCTCGTCGATCGCCTCCTCCGCCGCGGCGCGGCCGACCTCGGGCTGCGACCCGGCGCCGAGGCCCTCGGTCACCGCCACCCCCATCTGGATCATCCGCTCGGCCTTCGACGAGGTGAGGGCCTGGCTGTCGGTGTTCGCCACGACGAACTCGCAGCCGAGGAGACCCGAGCGGATCATATTGTTGACGGCGTTGCCGCCTGCACCGCCCACGCCAAAGACCGTGATCTTGGGCTTGAGCTCCTTGATGTCCGGCATTTTCAGATTGATCGTCATGGCACCGTCCTGACCCATTCGGCCGTCTGCGTTCCGGCCTTCTTTCCTGACCCCACCGGGCACCCGCCGCCGCGGATGTCCGACGCCCCGACCGGGCGTCTAGAAGCTTTCCCTGATCCAGCGTCCGACCCGGGAGAAGTAGCCCCCCGTGCCGGTCATCGCGTAGTGCGCCCCGCCCGCCTCGATCTGGTCCATTCGCGCCACCTGCGGGTAGATGAGCAGGCCCACCGCGGTGGCGAAGGCGGGCCCCTTTGCGAGTTCCGGCATGCCGGCGACGCCGAGCGGGCGACCGACCCGGACGTTCCGGGCAAGGACCTTCCGCGCGGCCTCGACCAGGCCGGTGAGCTGGCTGCCGCCGCCCGTAAGCACCATCCGCTTGCCGACCAGGCCGGCAAATCCGGAGGCATTCAGGCGGTCGCGCACCAGCTCGAGCATCTCCTCGACGCGCGGCCGGATGATCCGGTTGAGGGCGGCGCGCGTCACCTGATGGGCGGGCTCGTCCTCGTCGCCGATCGGCCGCGTCGACAGGATCTCCCGCTCGTCGGCGGGATGGACAAGGACGCTGCCATGCATGGTCTTGAGGCGCTCGGCATCCTCGATCCGGGTCGAGAGGCCGCGGGCGATGTCGTTGGTGACATGCTGGCCGCCGATGGCGATCGCATCGGCGTGGACGAACTCGCCCTTGATGAAGACGGCGATCGTCGTGGTGCCGCCGCCGATGTCGACGCAGGCACAGCCGAGCTCCGACTCGTCGTCGACGAGGGCCGAGAGGCCGCTGGCATAGGGCGATGCGACCAGACGCTCGAGCGAGAGGTGGCAGCGGTTGATGGCGAGTTCGAGATTGCCGGCGGGCTGGGCGTCGACGCTCACCATGTGCATGTCGACGCCGAGCCGATGGCCGACCATGCCGAGGGGGTCGGCGATGCCGCTGTCGGCATCGAGCGAATAGCCGATCGGCAGGGCATGGATGACGGAGCGCGACGGGCTGACGCTGTGGCGGAGGCCGGCCGCGAGGACCCGGCCGATATCGGCCTCCTCGACCGACTTGCCGGCGAGCGTGACGTTGGCCGCATAGGTCTCGCTCGAGAGACGGCCCGCGGAGAAATTGACGATGAGCGAATCGACCGTGAGGCCGGCCTTCCGCTCCGCCGCATCGACCGCCAGGCGGATCGCCTGCTCGGCGGCATCGAGATCGACCACCACCCCGGACTTGATGCCGCGCGAGCGCTGGTGGCCGAAGCCGAGCACCTCGATCGCGTGGGTGCGCGCGCGAAGCGACTCGGCATCGGGACCGGCCGGCACGAGCCGCGCGATGAGGCAGCAGACCTTGGTCGAGCCCACATCGAGGACCGAGACGACGGAGGGCCGACGGGCGCCGCTGCGCCGGGCCTGCTCGGAGGGGCCAAAGAGCTTCATCAGGCCGCCGTGCCCCTCTTCCTCGCCTTCTCCCGCTCCTTGAGCAGGTCGGCCCGGGCCTTGGCTCCGGCTTCCGTCAGGCGGAAGACGAGCCGGTTCGGCAGGCGCATGTCGATCGCCGCGATCTCCCGCGAGAAGACGCCATGACCATCGTCGAGGGCCACTGCCTGGATCAGCGCGCCCGCAGGATCGTCCTGCGGCAGCAGCAGTTCCACGCCGTTGGCGAGCACCACGTTCCAGCGCCTGCCGGCCACCAGGACGCCGGCCTTGACCTTGGGCTTGAGGGAGGGGAACTCCTCGAGGAGCGCGACGAACTCGGCGGCCCGCGCGCCGGCGCCATCGCCGACGACGAGCGGCAGGGCGGCATGGCGGCCATCGACGTGGCCGCTGATCACCCGGCCGCCTTCCTCGATCAGGGCGAAACCGCTGTCGCGCTGCCAGACGGCGAAGGGGGTACGCTCGCTGATCTCGATCAGGAGCTTGTCGGGATAGACCTTGCGGAGTGTCGCCTCCCGCACCCAGGGCAGGGATTCGATCCGCTGCCGTGCGCCGGTGACGTCGAGGGTGACGATGGAGGGGAACTCACCGAGGGCCAGCTGCTGCAGGACCTCGACCTCGGAGGTCTCGCTCTGGCCGGTGATCTCGACGCGATCGATGCCGAGGCCGCTCCACGTCGTGACCGTCGAGACGACCGCCAGCGTGTGGCCGCCGATCACCATGCCGGCCAGTCCGGTGGCACCATAGAGAACGGCCGCAAGCTTCAGGCCGGCACGGCGCGGCGCCCGCCATTCCACGCGCGACATCCGCCGGGCGAACCGGCGCATGAAGCGCGGCAGCACCAGACGGCGCGCGCCATGCCGGCCTTCAGCTCTCGCCCCACCCGCCCCTAACGTCTGCACGACGCGTCCTCCACCATCCAGCGCACCAGTGCTCCGAAACTCATGCCGGCATGGGCCGCCATCTCAGGCACCAGCGAGGTGGCGGTCATTCCGGGCTGCGTGTTGACCTCGAGGCAGATGAGCTGCCCCGTCCCCGACGGCCGGTCGTCGTAGCGGAAATCCGCCCGACTCACCCCACGACAGCCCAGCGCCTGATGGGCCTGAAGCGCCAGCATCCGTATGTTTTGGTAAACATCTGGTAAAAGCCGCGCCGGAAGGACGTGATGCGACCCGCCGGCGGCATACTTTGCGTGATAGTCGTAGAAGCGGTCCTCCGTGAGGATGTCGATGACATCGAGCGGCTCGTCGCCGCGCACGCCGCAGGTCAGCTCGCGCCCGCCGACATAGCGCTCGACCATGACGATGTCGCCGTGCGGCCAGTCGTCGGCGTAGAGCTGCTGCGGCGGATGCGGCGCGTCGCCGTTGACGATGATCACGCCGAAGCTCGACCCCTCGTTCGGCGGCTTGACGACATAGGGCGGGGCCATGACGTGATCCTGCGCCGCCGCGAGCCGGTCGACCAGGATGGATTCCGCCACCGGGATGCCGGCCGCCCTCATCACGTCCTTGGCCTTCGGCTTGTTCATGGCCAGCGCCGAGGCGAGCACGCCGGAATGCGTGTAGGGAATCTCGAGGATCTCGAAGATGCCCTGGATGCAGCCATCCTCGCCGTACGGACCGTGGAGGGCGTTGAAGGCGACATCCGGCCGGAGCCCGGACAGGACCTCGGCCACGTCGCGGCCGACATCGACGCGCGTCACGCGGTAGCCTTCGCCCTCGAGGGCGTCGGCGCAGGCATTGCCGGACGAGAGCGACACGGGACGCTCGCTCGACCAGCCACCCATCAGGACCGCAACGTGCTTCGACAAGACCCCTCCATTCCGCTGATTCGCGGAGCGTGAGGGTCACTTTGGCCGGCAAATGGTTAACAAGTGTTAACCACGCGGCACGGCGTGCGGATCAGATCGCGCGGCGGACGTCGGTATGGCGGAAGTCGTCGCCCTTGAAGAGAAGCGGCTCGGCCTTCTCCTTGGCCAGCGCATAGGCGAAGCAGTCGCCGAAATTGAGCCGCGCCGGATGGCCGCTGCCCTTGCCGAAGTCGCGGTAGGCCTCGCGGGCGATCCGTGCCTGCCCAGGCGTCACGGGTTCGATGACGACATCGGCTTCGGCGAGGAACTCGTCGAGCCGACGGGACAGAATGGGATCACGGCTGCCGTCGGTCACGATGGCAGCTTCGAGGTAGCCCGCGGCAGACAATCGAATGACATCCTCGCAGGCCATGATCGCTTCGGTGTAGATCGCCGCATCGGCCTCGTGGCGAACAATGGCGATCAGCGCCGATGTTTCGATAATCACTTCGGCAGCCCCGTCTCCTCGTCGTACAGGAGCTCGGCATGGTCGATGGTGTCGTAGGGCGGCTTGAAAAGGGGCCCTGTCTCGGCCGCGATCGCCATCAGGCGCTCCGCAAGGCCGCGGCGCTTCTCGCGCGCCAGCATGCGCTCCACCGCCTCACCGACTACCTCGGTCTGGCCCTTGCCGGTCAGGCGGGCGAGCTCCCGGATCTGCTCCTCGACCGCTGGGTTCTTGATGTTGATACCCATGTTTCGCCTCCCTTCCCTGGAAGGGTAGAGATATACCCTCGATGTCTACCCTTCAACCGCGGCCAAGGAACGGCTCGACGGTCTCACCCTCGGCGAAGCGGCCGATGCGCCGGATCTCCCATTCGAGGCGGACGCCGCTGGTCTCGAGCACCCGGGCGCGCACCGTCTCGCCGAGAAGCTCGAGGTCGGCGGCGCTCGCCCCGTCGGCGTTGATGAGGAAGTTGCAGTGCATCTCCGAGACCATCGCGCCGCCGATGCGGAGGCCGCGACAGCCGGCGGCGTCCACCAGTTCCCAGGCGCGACGGCCGGGCGGGTTGGTGAAGGTCGAACCGCCGGTCTTCTCGCGGATCGGCTGGGCGGTCTCGCGGTGGTGCTCGACCGCGTCCATCTCGGCCTGGATCGTGGCGCGCTCCTCCGGCGGGCCGGCGAACACGCCCTCGGTGAAGATCAGGTCCTCCGGCGCCACCGAATGGCGGTAGGTGTAGCCCATGTCGGCGAGCGACAGGACGTGGCGCCCTCCCCGGCGGTCCACGGCGTGGGCCTCGACCAGGCGGTCGCGGGTCTCGGTGCCGTTGGCACCGGCATTCATGCGGAGCGCCCCGCCGATCGTCCCCGGGATGCCGTGGAGGAAGGCGAAGCCGCCGATCCCCTCGTCGCGGGCGAAGGCGGCGAGGCGCTTGTCGGGCAGCGCGGTGCCGGCGCGGATGCGGTCGCCCTCGCGCACGGCATGGCCGAACCCCTTCGCCGACAGGCGGATGACCACGCCCGGGATGCCGCCGTCGCGGACGAGAAGGTTGGAGCCGACCCCGATGACGGTCACCGGCACGGCGGGATCGAGCCCGGCAAGGAACGTCGCCAGGTCGTCGGCATCGGCCGGCTGAAACAGCAATTCGGCACGCCCGCCCACCCGGAACCAGGTGAACGGCGCGATCTCGGCGTCCGGCGTCAGCCGGCCGCGGAGGGTGGAGAAGATGCTCGGATCAATGTCGCTCAAGACTCAATCGTCCTGTGGACGGCTCGAGAGCATCTCGTTCAACGCTCGTTCCAAGTGAATGAGGTGGTTGAGCTGAACATCCCACGGCACGTCGATATCCACATGATCGTAGGCGTGCCTTATGATGTTCCCCAATCCGGCGATGTCGCGCCAGGGTTTTTCGGGATACAGCGCCTTCCAATCAGCCGGAATGTGGCGAGAAGCCTCGCTCAGTATTTCAAAGAAGCGCTCCAGCGCTGCGCGTGCCACCTTGTCGTGTTCAATTTGCTCACGGCTTCGCGCTGCCAGCAGGTCATGAATTGAGAGGATGCTCTCCTGCATGTGCGCGATTCGCAATTCGGGAGGGATCATCAGAAGACGACGATCGCGTCGCGGTGCGCCCACTCGAGGAAGACCGGCTTCGCACTCCGCCGCATGATCATGTGGGTCTCCATGCCGATATCGTCTTCGACGAGGTGCTTCACCTGACCAGGTCGAGCAGCGAGAACTTCCGCCCCTCATCGATCTCTATCATGAGGTCGATATCACTATCGGCCCGGTTGTCGCCGCGGGCGCGAGAGCCGATCAGCCACATGCGCGTGATGCCTTCGCGCTCGAAGGCCGGACGCAACGCCCGGAGCCGCGCAAGCAGAGCGTCGCGGTCGAGATCAGGCGCAACGAGACCCGGCGTGTCGTCCATGACAGAGACTTAGGACGATCCGCCCGCCTTCGCCAGTTCCTCCGGCAGCGCGTAGGCCCACTGGCTGATCGAGCCCGCGCCGAGGCAGACGACGGTATCTCCCGGCCGCACCGAGTCGCGGACCATGGCGGCGAGCGCCTCGCGGCCGGGCAGCGCACGGGCATCGCGATGGCCGCGGATGCGCAGCCCCTCGACGAGCGAGTCGCGGTCGATCCCCTCGATCGGTGCCTCGCCGGCGGCATAGACCGGCGCGACGATGACCGTGTCGGCGTCGTTGAAGCAGGAACAGAAGCCGTCGAACAGGTCGCGGAGGCGCGTGTAGCGATGCGGCTGGAC
>JAEZEN010000242.1 GCA_023433185.1 Pseudomonadota bacterium
GCGCTCGGCTCGGTGATCGGCGCGCCGGTCGGCGGCATGCTCGCCGCGTCGGCGCCCGCCGCGCTGATCAAGGCCGTCCTCGGGGCACTGCTCGTCTGGTCCGCATGGAAGGTCTTCACCCACAGGACGTAGGTCAGTCCGCCGGATCGACCGTCCGTGCGAGCTGCTTGCGTAGGTCCCGGATGCCGGCGTCGATCGCGGCCCCGGCGTCGGCCTCCATCTGCCGGTAGCGGTCGAGGACATGACTGCCGAGGTCGGTCAGCCGGGCGCCGCCGCCGCCGCCCGTGCCGCCCTTCTCGGTCTCCACCAGGGGCGCCCGGAAGGCGGCGTTCAGTTCCTGGACGAGGCTCCAGCAGCGCTTGTAGCTCATGCCGAAGCGGCCTGCCGCCGCCGTGAGCGAGCGCGTTTCCCGGATCGCCTCGAGGAGGTCGGCCTTGCCCGGCCCGAGCGCCACGCCGGGGCGGAGCACGACCCGGAAGCGGAGCCCTTCGGTCAAGTTGGCGAATTGCGGCATGGCCGGTGCTCCTGCTCCTCGTTCGTCGCGGCGCGGGCTTCGGGCCGGCGCCGGCGTCAGGTCTCCCGGTTGCTCACCGATTCGCGGAGGATGAGGGGGCATTCGAGCTTGGTGATGGGGAATTTCGTGCCCGGGGTCGGCGCGAGGGCGCGCTCGATGGCCCAGCGGCCCATCTCGCGATGCGGCAGCACGAGCGTCGTGAGCTGCGGCGCGAGGTGGCGGGCGACCTCCTCGTCGTCGTAGCCGATCACGGACACGTCCCCGGGTATGGCAAGCCCACGCTCCTTGAGTGCCTCGTAGCAGCCCACCGCCATGCGGTCGTTCGAGCAGAAGATCGCCGTCGGCGGCACCTTGAGGCGCATCAGCGCATGGGTCTGGTCGTAGCCGGCGCTGGTCTGCCAGTTGCCCTCCCGGACTAAGGTGGGGTCGTAGGCGATGTCGGCCGTGGCCAGCGCCTGACGATAGCCGCGAAGGCGGTCGCGGGCGGCATCCATCCACATCTCGCCGGTGATGATCGCGATCCGGCGATGCCCGGCGCGGACCAGCGTCTCCGTCGCGCGGTGGCCGCCCGCCACCTCGCCGGGGCAGACGCTCGGAAACCGGCGGTCATCCGAGTAGCAGTTGAGGAGGACGACCGGCACCTTGGCGCGGTAGAGCGATTCCGGCACCTGGACCTTGCGGGTCATGATCGTCGCATAGACCAGGGCGTCGACGCCGTTGCGGAGGAGGGCGTCGATGGTCACCGGCTCCATCTCCGCATCGTTGAGGGTCTGGGCGATGGTCACGACGTGGCCCGTGGTCCATGCCGTCTCGCGCGCCCCGTCGATCGAGACCACGGCCTCGGGACTGGTGGCGATGCGGTCGAAGACGAGGGCGACCTGGCGTGGCCGTTCCGAGAGCGCCACGTGGCCGGGGATGATCTCGTAGCCGAGATCGCGCGCCACGGCGATGACGCGGTCGCGTGTCTGGTGCGAGATGCGGATCCCGGGGGTGTTGTTCAGGACCACCGAGACCGTCGACTGCGAGCAGGCGGCAAGGCGCGCCACGTCGGTCATGGTCACCCGTTTGCCGGCCCCCCGCGCCGCCGTGCGGCGCGCCGACGCGTCATGGCTTGCTTCGCGCCGCTCGCGCACGGCCTTGTCCATACGATCCAACGCTCCCGGATACCCGCTTCCCATTCAGATAGCCCCCGCCGCCGAGGCCTGTCCAGCCGAACCGGAGGGCCGCAACGAGGCGTTCGCGGGGCGCGCAGGGAAGGAAATGTCCCGCCGATATCATCGGACAAATTGAAGTTTGACTTGCGACCCTCATCGATATTAGCGTCGTGACGAGGGGGATGGCATGCGCGTTCTGGTCACAGGTGCCACGGGAAAGGTCGGACGTAACCTGATCGCCCGTCTGCTTTCCGACGAGACCCGGCCGGATCTGGTCGTCCGGGCATTGTGCCACAATCGCAGGATCGAGGCCGGGCCGCGCGTGGAGGTCGTGTCGGGCTCCATCTCGGACCGTGCCGTCTGCGCCGCAGCCATGGAAGGTGTGACCCACGTCGTCCACCTCGCGACCTGCAAGGAAATCCCCGAAGACGTGATGGATGTCACCGTCAAGGGGATGTTCTGGCTGCTCGAGGCCTTCCGCCAGAATCCGTCCGCGCGGCAGTTCATCCTGGTCGGCGGCGATGCCGCCGTGGGGCACTTCTTCTACCGCCACGACGGACCGGTCACCGAGAAGACGCCGCACCGCGCCTACCCCGGGTGCTATGCGCTCTCCAAGGTCCTCGAGGAGGTGCTGCTCGAGCAGTGCGGCATCCAGTACGGCATCAACCATTGCTGCCTCCGGGCGCCGTGGATCATGGAGAAGGATGACTTCCGCTACACGCTGTCGTTCGGCGACGATGTGTTCGGCGGGCCGGTCTGGAAGGACCTGGTGCCGGAGGCCGATGCCCGGCGCTACCATCAGGACGGCACCGTACCGCTCCTCAAGGATGCCGACGGCAACCCACTGAAACGCAACTTCGTCCATGTCGACGATCTCTGCACGGCGATTCTCATCACCCTCGACAATCCGCGGGCCGAACGGCAGCTCTTCAACGTCTGCATGGACCGGCCGGTCGATTACGGCGAACTCGCCGCCTATCTCGAGCGCACCCGCGGGCTCGGGTCGATCGAGATCCCGAGCGACTATCATTCGACTTGGCTCGACAACTCAAAGGCGAAACTCGAGCTTGGCTGGAGCCCCGGCTACGATCTGGCGAAGCTGGTCGATTCGGCCTGGACCTACGACCGGGGCGCCGACGATCCGCGGAAGGTCTGGTATCCGGGCTGAGGGCAGGGGGGTTGAAAGGATTCAAGGCGCGCCCGCCCGAGCGGCGGGCGGATTGGACGGACGGTTGCAAACGGTGTCGACAGGCCGGCCGGACGATAGTAGAAGGCAAGACGTTATTGGGAAGAACCGCAAGGAAGCGGGCGCCCCACGAGCTCATCCCGCTGGATGAGAACCCGACGGAACGGAAACTTGGAGGCGCTTCGGCGCCTCCCTTTTTTCGTGCCGGACGGCTCGATGATGGGGACGCCATCCCGGCGCGGTCTTGCCCCGGAAGGTCGCAATGGACACTGGAGACGACAAGGCGCCGCAGGCTGCCGGTGACAAGACGCCGTCGCCCGGTCGCCCGCAGGGGCGGACACTGCGCTGGCTCGGCATCGGCATCGTCGGGCTGGTGCTGGCTGCGCTCGTCGTCGCCTTCATGCTTCCCCGGCACGCTGTCGTCGTGCGATCGATCGAGATCGCCGCGCCGCCGTCCACCGTCTTCCCGCTCGTCTCCGACCTCCGGCGCTTCAACGAATGGTCGCCTTGGGCGGATATCGACCCGGATGCGGCGTTCACCTTCACCGGGCCGACCGACGGGGTCGGCCAGACGCTGAACTGGCAGTCCGGCGACCAGCGTCTCGGAAACGGTTCGATGACGATCGCCGACCTCGAGCCGGACAGCCGCGTCGACCTGACGATCGACTTCGCCGGGGCCGGCACGTCGGCGGGCTTCGTCACCCTCGATCCGGCGGGTGACGGTACGCGGGCCACCTGGGGCTATGACAGCGACCTCGGCTTGAATCCCCTTGCGCGCTACTTCGGCATGATGGCCGACGGCGCGGTCGGTCCGGACTACGAGAAGGGCCTGGCGCGTCTCAAGGCGGTCGCGGAGGCCACCCCTCCCGAGGCCGCTGCCGACGCCGAGTAGCCCCTCAGGGCCGCCAGTCCATGGCCACAAAGCCGGGGGTCGCCCGCACGCGGTCGAGCCACGACCGGATTGCCGGATAGGCGGCGAGGTCGAAGTCGCCCTGCTCGGCGACGTGGGTATAGGCGAAGAGGGCGATGTCGGCGATCGAATAGGCGCTGCCGGCGAACCAGGGCGCTGCGCCGAGGCGGGTCTCCATCACGCGGAGCGCCATGTGTCCGCGGGTGTGAAGCTCGGCGAGCCGCTCCTCCCCCAGTCGCGCCCGCCCTTCGGGAATCAGGTGCAGCCAGGAGCGGGCGACGGCGATATGGGGCTCGTGGCTGTACTGTTCGAAGAATAGCCACTGGTAGCAGATGGCCCGCTCGTAGCGGTCGTCCGGGAGGAGGGCCGTTCCCTCGGCGAGGTGGAGCAGCATCGCATCGGATTCCGCCAGCGTCCGGCCGTCGGGGAGGACGAGGAGCGGCACCTTGCCGTTCGGATTGAGGGCGAGGAATTCCGGTGTACGCGTTGATCCATCGAGGGAATCGGTATCGACAAGCCGGAAAGGGAGGCCGAGCTGGTGCATCAGCAGGCGTGGCTTGTAGCAGTTGCCCGAACTCTGCATCGAGTAAAGCGTGTAGGTCATCGGATCGTCCTCGCCGGCGTGTGCGGGTAGATTAGGGACGCAGTCCGGCCCGCGTCCAATGCAATCCGGTGGCGCCGGACATCACGCGGCGCGATGATGCGCCGCAGCTAAACGGAGAAACCGGCCATGCTCGAGATCGCCGACATCAAGACGTTGCAGGCGCCCCTCAAGGCCCGCTACCGCGACGAGCCCGAAGCAGCGCTCATCCTTCTCCATGCCGAAGGCAGCCTCGGCGCCGGCGTGACCTGCTCGGTCGAGACCGGAAGCGCAGTCGTCAGGGCCGGGCGCCATCCCGCGACCGGGGGCGGCCTCGAGAACGTCTGTTCGGGGGACATGCTGCTTCAGTCCCTCGTCGCCTGCGCCGGGGTGACGATGAACGCAGTGGCCAACGCGCTGGCGCTGCCGATCCGCGATGCAAAGGTCCGGGCCGAGGGCGAGCTCGACGTGCGCGGTACGCTCGGCGTCGACCGCACCGCGCCGGTCGGCTTCCGGCACATCCGACTCGCCTTCGAGATCGAGGGCGACCTGAGCGCCGAGCAGCGGGACACGCTCGTACGGCTCACCGAGCGCTACTGCGTCGTCCTCCAGACCATCCGCTCGGGGCCGGAGGTCACCGTCACGGTCGCGCCCTGACCGCTCGTCCCCTGGGGCCGAACGCATAGAGCCGGAACAGCTCGTTGGGGCTGGCATAGAGGCAGCGGCCTTCGGCGAAGCCGGCGGCGCGGCCGAGGTCGAGCCATGCGGCGTCGGTCTCGGGGTAGTCGCAGGCATGGACGTGGCGGTTGATCGACTCCCACTCGGAATCGCTGAAGTCCGCCCAGTCCGGCCGCTGGGCGTCCCAGCGCTCCAGCCACGCCTCCCGGCCCTCGTCGACCGGGCTCGCGTTCTCGTAGACGAGCAGGCGCCCCCGGCCGCCCACGGAGCGCCGGATGTGCCGCATCAGGTCGCGCTTGCCGGGGCCCCGCAGGTGATGCAGCGACAGTCCGATCCAGGCGATGTCCGCGGTGATCGTCCCGTCGGCCAGCGCAGCGACGAAGTCGCCATGCGTCAGGGTCACGGGACAGGTCAGGGCTGAGGCCAGCGTGGCCGCGGCGCGGGCGAGGCCGGGCTCGGAC
>JAEZEN010000306.1 GCA_023433185.1 Pseudomonadota bacterium
GTGCACGAGGACCGGCTGAAGACCGTCTTCCCCTCGCGCCTGACCAGGGACGGACAGCAGGTCGTCGAGATCGCCCTCGCCGATGGCGAGACGAGCCGGGTTTCCTGAACAGCGGAGACGGACGGAACCATGGAAGACAACATGTTCGACAAGGGGTTCGAGAACCGCAAGAAGGTCCTCGGAGCCAGCCATGTGGAGAAGTCGTGGGCCGCCGCCGACGACTTCAACCGTCCGATCCAGAAGCTGGTGACGGAGTATTGCTGGGGCGAGATATGGGGGCGCGAGGGGCTGCCGCACGCCACCCGGAGCATGCTGAACATCGCCATGCTGAGCGCCATGAACCGCGGCCACGAACTCAAGCTGCATATCCGCGGCGCGCTGCGCAACGGCGTCACGGTGGACCAGATCCAGGAGATCCTGATGCAGGTCGCGATCTATGGCGGCGTGCCGGCCTCGCTCGAGGCGTTCCGCATCGCATCGGAAGCCATCCGTGAGTATGAGGCCGAGACGGCGGAGGCGGCCACCCCGTAGAGGGGGCCGCCCGGCGGGCTCCTCAGAGCTTGTCGGCGCCGGCGACGAAGCCCCCACCATCGATCACCACGGCCTGGCCGGTGATGAAGGATGCTGCGTCGGAACTGAGGAACAGGACGAGGTTGGCGATCTCGGCGGGGTCGCTGATGCGGCCCATAGGGATCGTCGGCAGCACCGTGTCCCGGGCGCTCTCCTCGCTGCCGAACATGCCCTTGAGGAGGGGGGTCATCACCGACCCCGGTGCGATCGCATTGACCCGGATGTTCTTGCGGGCGACTTCGAGCGCGACAGAGTTGGTGAGGCCGATGACACCCCACTTGCTGGCGCAATAGACGGCGGTGGTGGCGAAGCCCATGACGCCAAACAGCGACGAGGTGTTGACGATCGCGCCGCCGCCGGCCGCGGCCATGTGCGGCACCTGGTACTTGAGGCCGAGGAAGATGCCCTTCAGGTTGACGTCGATCAGCTCGTAGAAGTCGGCCTCGTCGAGATCCTGGACCGGAGCGGTCTTGCCGGGGACGCCGGCATTGTTGAAGGCGACGTCGATGCGGCCGAAGCGCGCGAAGGCTTGTTCGTGCAGGGCCTTCATGGCGTCCGCGTCCCGAACGTCGACTTCGGCGAACTCGACGTCGACGCTCGCGCTGTCGCGCACCTCCCTGACCAGCGATGCGCCGGCATCCGCGCCGATGCCGCTCACGAACAGGTTGGCGCCCGAGCGTGCAAAGGCGAGCGCCGTCGCGCGGCCGATCCCCGTCGTCCCGCCGATCAGCAGGATGCTCTTTCCCGAAAAGTCGTACGTCACGTTCATCGACAGGTTCCTTCCCCTCAGATCGGCTTCACACTCGCCCTCGCGAGGCCCTCGGCTATCCCCGCCGGGGCGCACCCGGGCCGCCGTGCGCGGCGCGACCGGCCTGGCGGGCGCTCCCCGCGAGATACCGCTACCGTATGGCAAGGCGGTGGACGATTGTCGAGAGGTGGCGGAGCCCACGACCGGATCCGGGGGCAGCGGGTGCGGCTCATCTCGGGCAGATGACCTGTTTGTGGGCATTTTCGGGCGTTTCGCAGGCGCCGCGCGAGACAGCCGGCCCGGGATTGCCAGCCGTCGTGCTGCGCCCTTGCGCAGCCCACTATTTATCGGGCAAGATAGCGCTACCAAGCGCATGCGCGAAGCCCATCTCCTGGATGGACCCGTCGGCGCCGGGAGGACGAAACAGGCAAGGGTGGTCTGCCGGAAGGGCGGAGTGGCACGGAGCGGCGCAGCAGGAACTCCGATGCGACGGAAGTCCGTCTCGCGGGAACGGCGAGCCCATCCGGGGCTCACACACATCATCAAGGGAGAGAAGAATGAAGATGAAGTTCGTCGGGATGCTGTCGGCCGCGATGCTGGCCATGACGGCAGGATTGGGGGCGGCGGAGGCGAAGACGCTGGGGATCGTCGCGCTGCTCGCCAATGATGCGCTCAACATCGACGTGATCGGCGGCGCCACCAAGGCTGCGAACGAGGCCGGGTGGGACGTCCGGGTGATCGATACCCAGGCCAGCGCCGATCAGGCCAATGCTGCGATGAGCAGCTTCGCCGTCCAGCAGGTCGATGCGATCTTCGTGCTCGCCTTCGCGAGCAGCGCGATCGGCTCGGGCCTCGAGGCCGCCAAGTCCGCAGGCATCCCCGTTGCCACCTGGGGCGGCGAGATCGTCGACGGGATCGTCGTCACCACCAGCGGCCAGACCGTCGGCAAGGACTCGGTGGACTTCCTCGTCAGCCAGATCGGCGACGCGCCGGCCGAGGTTCTCGCCCTGACGTTCCACCCCGGCAAGCTCTGCATCGACCGCGGCATGGCGTTCGATGCCGGTGTCGAGGGCAAGGACAACATCAACGTCACCTACCACGAGGTGGTGGTGCCGGGTCAGGTCGAGAACGGCAATGCCGCTGCGGCCAACTGGCTCATCGGCAATCCGGCCGGCGGCGAGAAGAAGCTCGCCATCTGGTCGTGCTGGGACGAGCCGACGCAGGGTGCCGTGGCCGCGCTCCGCCAGGCCGGTCGCGACGATGTGATCACGGTCTCGATCAACGGCAGCCCCCAGGGCGTGCAACTGGTCAGGAACGGCGACATGACGGCGACGGTCTGGCAGCCGGCCTTCGCCGAGGGCGAGGCCGTCTTCCAGGCGATTCTCGATTCGATCGAGGCCGGCGATTCCTGGGAGCCCAAGACGATCGAGATTTCCGGCGTCGTGGTGACCCAGGACAACGTCGACACCTTCATGGCGGATCACCCTGCAAACTGAGGCCGCTCCATTGCCCATGCACGAAGAGCACTCCGCCGCAAGGCGGGGCGCTCGCCCGTGGATGGAAATCCGCGGGCTCGACAAGCACTTCGCCGGAGAGGTGGCCCTCCGTGACGTCACGCTCGACATCCGGCGCGGCGAGGTCCATGGCCTGGTCGGAGCCAACGGCGCCGGCAAGTCGACGCTGATCCGCTGCCTTGCCGGCGTCACGGTGGCCGATCGCGGCCGGATCGTCATCGACGGACACGAACTCCGCCAGGGCTCGCCGCAGGCGAGCGAGGTCGCGGGCCTTGCGTTCATCCACCAGGAACTCAATCTCATCCCGCATTTCAGCGCGCTCGAGAACATGCTGCTCGGCGCCCCGAAGGTGACCCGGCTGTTCGTGATCGACTGGAAGCGCTCGGGCGTCGCGGCGCGCGTCGCGGCGGAGCGTGTCGGGATCAGGTTCCCGCTCGAGACCCGCGTCTCGGACCTCAGCGTGGCCGAGCGCTGGCTCGTCATGATCAGCAAGGCGCTGATCCGCAAGGCCAACCTGATCGCCATGGACGAGCCGACCGCCTCCCTTTCGGCCGCCGAGAGCGAGCAGCTGTTCGGCATCATCCGCGACCTCGCCCGGGATGGCGTCGCCATCCTCTACGTGTCGCACCGGCTCGACGAAGTGCTCGATCTCTGCGATCGCATCTCGATCCTGCGCGACGGTGCCGTGGTCGACGAGGCGGAGCGCGGCCGGCTCGACAAGAAGGGCCTGGTGCGGGCGATCATCGGCCACGATGTCGGCGCCGGAGAACCGCGGAGCCCCCGGGCCGTGAAGCGCGAGGGCACTCCGCTGTTCTCCGCGCGCGCGGTGTCGCGCGGCAGCGCGGTGAAGGGGGTCAGCTTCGACGTCTTTCCGGGCGAGGTCTTCGCCCTCGGCGGGCTCGTCGGCTCCGGGCGGACCGAGGTGGCGCGCCTCGCGCTCGGTGTCGACCGGCTCGAGGGCGGTCACTTCGAACTGGAAGGGAAGCCGCTCCGCGTCGCCGACGAGGCGGACGCGGTGGCGCAGGGCATCGCCCTCGTGCCCGAGGAGCGGCGGGCGCAGGGGATGATGCTGGACCAGTCCGTCGGCTTCAACATCAACGTCGCCTCCCTGGCGCAGCTTCGGGCGGTGCCCGGGCTGCCGTTCCTTTCGGCCGGCAAGTCGCGCGCCCCGGCGCAGCGGCTGATGGCCGAACTGAGCGTCAAGGCGCCGGGCGCCGGGACCAAGATCAGCGGCCTCTCGGGCGGCAACCAGCAGAAGACCATGATCGCCCGCTGGCTGCGGCCGGGCACCCGGGTCCTTTTCCTCGACGAACCGTCGCGCGGCGTCGATGTCGGGGCGCGGGAAGAAATCCACGCCGCCATCCGCGAGCTTGCCCGCAGCGGCGTGGGGATCGTCGTCATCTCCTCCGATGTCGAGGAACTCGCCCTGCTCGCCGACCGGGTGGTTGTGCTGCGCGAAGGACGGGTGACCGGCGAGCTGGTCGGCGACGAGATCAGCGAAGCCCGCATCATCGAGCTCAGCTACATGGATACGAGCGAGATCGCGAAGCCCAACGAAGGGAAGGGGACAGGGTTGTGACGACGGTAGCGCAGGACCAGAATGCCGCCACGGCAGCGGGCCCGAAGCGAAGCACCAGGCGCGGCATCCTGACCTTCATCTCCCGCTACGGGACGATCAACGGCCTCGTGGCGATGGTCGTGTTCTTCTCGATCGCCGCGCCGACGACGTTCTTCTCGACCGCCAACTTCCTCAACATCCTGAGCCAGGCGTCGCTCACCGCAATCATTGCCGCGGGGCTGACCTATACGCTGGTGGTCGGCGAGTTCGACCTCAGCGTCGGCTTCGTCGCCAGCTTCATCGGGCTGATCGTGTGCGGCCTCATGGCCAACCAGGGATTCCCGATCCCGATGGCAATCGTTGCCGCGCTGGCACTCGGCACCTTCATCGGCTGCATCAACGGTCTCCTCGTCACCAAGGTCGGCATCAACGCGGTGATCGCGACGCTCGGCGTCGGCACGATCCTCACCGGCGTCGGCTTCTCCTACAGTGCCTTCCCGATCGCCGTCGGCGTCCCGCGCGAATTCACGTCGATCTCCATCGGACGGGTCCTGTTCGGCATCCCCAACCCGGTGGTCATCATGTTCGCCCTGCTCGGCGTTCTATGGCTGATCCTCAACAAGACCGACCTGGGCCAGAAGATGCAGGCCGTCGGCAGCAACATCGAGGCGGCCCGGCTGTCGGGCATCCGGGTCGACCGCATCAAGCTGTTCGCCTTCATGACCGCCGGCTTCTGCGCCGCCCTCACCGGCATCCTCCTCTCCTCGCTCCTGGGCAGCGGGACGCTGGGCGCCGGCGACGGCTACCTGCTCAACGCCTTCGCCGCGGTCTTCCTCGGCTCGGCGACGCTGCGCGAGGGCCAGTTCCACATTCTCGGGACCCTCGTCGGCGTCATGATCCTGGCCGTCGGGTTCAACGGCCTCTCGATCTTCGGGGCACCCACCCACTACCAGCCCATCTTCAAGGGCGGGATCCTCGTGTTCGCCGTCGGGCTGTCGGCGCTGGCCCGCCGCTACGCCAGCACCGCGTAGTGCCGGCGATGACCGGTGCGCCATCGGCCAGTGCGGCCCTTGCGGCCTTCGTGGCAGGGGCATCCTGGGATGACCTCGGCGAGGATGTCCGCCACCAGGCGAAGCGGTCCCTTCTCAACTTCATCGGCTGCGCGCTCGGGGCCGCCGGCGAGCCGGCCGTCGCGGCGGCGGTTCGTGTGCTGGGATCGATGGGGGGATACCCGGAGGCCACCCTCATCGGCCGGTCCGAGCGCTGCGACATCCTGTCCGCATCCGCGGTGAATGCCATCGCCGGCAACCTCCACGATTTCGACGACACCCATCTCGCGACGGTCATCCACCCGACGGCGCCCGTCGCTCCGGTGGTGCTGGCGCTCGCCGAACGAGGCGGGACATCGGGCGCGGAGCTTCTTCTCGCCCTGGCCCTCGGCATGGAGGTCGCGTGCCGGATCGGGAACGCCGTGACGCCGGACCACTATGCGCGGGGCTGGCACATCACGGCCACCTGTGGGGTGTTCGGCGCGGCGGCCGCGGCCGCGAGGCTGCTCGGCCTGTCGCCGGCGATGGCGGCCCACGCCCTCGGCATCGCCGCCAGCCAGTCCGCCGGGCTCGTCGAGAACCTGACCACCGCGGCCAAGAACGTCGGTGTCGGGAACGCGGCGCGCAACGGCCTGCTCGCCGCGCTGATGGCGGAGGCGGGCTATGACGCGGCATCCCAGGCCATCGAGGGCCCGCTCGGCTGGGCCCGGGCGAGCGGTGATGCGCCGGACGTGGAGCGCATGCTCGCCGGGCTCGGCAGCGAGTGGGAGGTCCTCGCCAACACGTTCAAGCCCTATCCGAGCGGCGTCGTGCTCCACGCGGTCGCCGACGCCTGTCTGGCATTGCGGTCGCGCCACGCGCTCGACCCTGGGGCGATCGCCCGCGTATCCGTGGCGGGCGACGCCCTGCTGCTCGCGCGCGGCGACCGTCCGGTGCGGAACGAGCGGGACGCCCGGGTCTCGATCCAGCACACCGTGGCGGCGGTGCTCCTGACCGGGGAGGCCGGTCTCGCCGCCTATGCCCCGGAGATGGCAGCCGACCCGGCGACTGCCGCGTTCCGTCCTCGGGTCGATGCGGTTCTCGATGCGGCTCTGCCGAAGGGCGCTGCGCGCGTCGACATCACCCTCGTCGACGGCCGCGTCCTCTCGGAAACCGTGATCCATGCCCGCGGCAGCCTTGCCGCGCCGCTGACCGATGAAGAGATCGTCGCCAAGGTGCGGGCCCTTGCAGGGCGGAGCCGCATCGGGGCGCGGATCGACGCGGTCATCGATTGTGTCTGGAGCCTCGACTCGCTCGGCGAGGCGTCTCGCTTCTGCCGGTCCCTCGCGGCGCCATGAGTCGCGGGCTCGCGCTCAGGGGTCAGCCGGTCCCCGTCGCGATGGGGGTATCGTCGCGGCCGCCCCATTCGGTCCAAGAGCCGTCGTAGATCGCCGACGGCACGCCGAGCACGTCGAGGGCCAGGGTGAGCGTGGCGGCGTTGACGCCCGAGCCGCAACTCGTGACGACCGGCTTCGTGACATCGATGCCGGCGGCGGCGATCGCAGACCGGAGGGCATCGTCGTCGCGGAGCATTCCGTCCGAGATCAGCTCGGTGGAGGGCAGGCTGAAGCTGCCGGGAATGCGGCCCGGACGAACCCAGGGGCGCGGTTCCGGTGCCTCGCCGAGAAAGCGGGCGCGGGGCCGCGCATCGACCAGCTGGAAGGCGCCGACCCCGAGGTTGGCCCGCACCGCGGCCAGGTCGCGGACGGCATCCGGCGTCGGGTCGGGCCGGAACGTGCGGGGCGGGCGCGAGACCCGGGCATCGGTCACCGGACGGCCTTCCGCGATCCATTTCGGCAGGCCGCCCTCGAGGATGACCACGTCGCTGGCGCCCATGATGCGGAACGTCCACCAGACCCGCGGCGCCGATGACAGGCCAACCGAATCGTAGACGACGATCTTCTGGCGGGCGTCGAGGCCGAGGGCACCGACGGCTTCGGCGAACTGCTCCGGCGACGGCAGCATGTGGGGCAGGGGATTCGCCCTGTCCGAGACGGCGTCGATATCGAAGAACACCGCGCCCGGGATATGCGCCGCCGCGTATTCCGCCTGCGCGTCGCGCGTGCCGGGCAGGTGCCAGCTGCCGTCGACGATCGCGACCGAGGAATCGTCGAGATGGGCGGCGAGCCAGTCGGTGGGAACGAACCAGCGGGAACGGTCGGCCATGGCTTCACCTACCCTCGGCGAATCGGATGCGGACGCGGCGGTTCTGCTTGCCCTTCGATTCCATCCTGCCGATGGCGAGGCGGCCGATCTCGGCGGTCGAGCGGACATGGGTGCCGCCGCACGGCTGGAGGTCGATGTCGCCGATGCGGACCAGCCGGACGCGGCCGCTGCCCATCGGCGGCTTGACCTTCATCGTCTTGGTGAGGCCGGGATTGGCGAGGAGCTCCTCGTCCGTGATCCACTCGGAGGTGACGTCGTAGTCGCCGGCGGCCAGCGCGTTGAGCCGTTCCTCGACTTCCTCCCGCGCCGGCGCCTGGCCCCCATCGAGGTCGAAGTCGAGCCGGCCCTCCTCGGCGCCGATTGAACCGCCGGTCACCGGGAAGGGCAGGACCACCGACAGAAGGTGCAGCCCCGTGTGGATGCGCATGTGCCGGTTGCGGCGCTGCCAGTCGAGCGTCGCCGTCACCCGCTCGCCGGGCTTGGGAAGGGGCTCGCCCTCAGCGGGAACGTGGACGACCTCGCTCCTGTCGTCGCCGTAGACGGCCGTGGCGACGGCCAGGGACGAGCCGTCGGCCCGGACGATCCGACCGGCGTCGCCCGGCTGGCCGCCGCCGGTCGCGTAGAACACCGTGCGGTCGAGGATGATGCCGCCGCGGTCGTTGACGGCGAGCACGGTCGCCTCGGCCTCGGTCAGGTAGGCATCGTCCCGGAAGAGGAGTTCGGTCGGCATGTCGGTCCTCGCGGGCGGAGGCGACGATGGTAGCGCGGCACGCTGCCCGGCGCCAAGCCGCGTCGTCTACTCGCCGATGAGGTGCAGGACCAGGGTGCGGCGGTGGGGAGCGCGGCGATGCTCGAAGAGGTAGATGCCCTGCCAGGTGCCGAGGGCGAGGCGGCCGCCGACGAGCGGAATGCCGAGCGACACCTGGGTCAGCGCCGTCCGGATATGCGCCGGCATGTCGTCCGGCCCCTCGCTGTCGTGGACGTAGCGGCCCGGCGCTTCGGGCGCGACGTGCTCGAAATAGGCCTCGAGGTCGGCCCGCACGTCGGGGTCGGCATTCTCCTGGATCAGAACCGATGCGGAGGTGTGGCGGCAGAAGATCGTGAGCAGGCCGGTCGCGATGCTCGTGTCCGCGACCCAGCGGAGGACCGGACGGGTGACCTCGATCAGTCCGCGCCCGCGGGTCTCGACGTCGAGTGCATGAGTCGCCTGCCGCATCGCTCCCTCGGTTCCCATCAGGCGGCGAAGGACAGCCGGATCGTCACCTCGTCGTCCCGGGTCGTCACGGTCGTCCGGTCGGCGCCGGTGCCGAGGAAGAAGCCGGCGAGGCCGCTCCCGGCGGCCGCGTCCTCGTGATGGAGGTCGAGCCGCGATCCGTGCCGAAGGACCGGCGGCGGGCGACCGCGATAGACCAGCGTGACGTCGAGTTCGAGACTGTCGAAGCTCGCCTCGATCGCGACGGGTGTGGTCAGATAGGCGCCCTCCTTGAGGTGGCCGGTGACGGTCTCGAGGGCATGGCGCGCGCGGTCGGTCACGCTCTCGTCCAGCCGCCATGCCTTTGCTTCGCGGTTGAGGACCGTGTCCAGATCCGCCCGGGCCGCGTCGGTGGCGTCCCAGGTCGCGGCATCCCGGCGGCGGATACCGATCCGGAAGAGCAGCGTGAGGGCGATCGCGATGACCAGCGAGATGGTCAGCATGTCGCTGGTGACGGTGTGCAGCCAGTCCGGCAGGCGCGCGAAATACTCCGGGTTGACCTGGCTGAACAGGCCCACGAAGAGCGCGATGCTGACGGCGAAGCCGCTGCGGAGATCGAGTTCGTGGGTCAGCATGACCTGGATGCCGCTCACCACGAGGAAGGCGGCGGTGAAGACGAGCACGGCGCCGGCGATACCCACCGGCAGGCCGATGATCGCCGCCCCCACCTTCGGCATGAAGGCGAAGACGATGAGGATCGCCGCGGCGGCGAAGCCGATCGAGCGGCTTGTGGCCGCCGTGGCGCTCGACAGGCCGACGAAGGACGGGGCGCTGCTCATGCCGGGCGCGTTGCCGAGCCCGGCGATGACGCAGCCGAGACCGTCGGCGGCCACGCCGCGCGCGATGTTGTCCATGTCCGGCCGCCGCCAGTCGGCGTCGTTGACCCGCTGCGCGGTGGTGATGACGCCCACGGTGCGGAGCGTGGCCGCCACCGCTGATGCGATGAATGCGGGAACGAGCAGCGGCTCGAAGTCGTAGCCGAGGAAGGAGGGGTCAGGGAGGGCGACCCAGTCGACGGCGGCGATCGTCGCGAAGGTGGGCGACCCGAGAATCCCGGTGGCGAGCGCAAGGGCGATGCCGAGGATCAGCCCGATGAGCGTCGAGATCAGCCGGATCACGCCCCGGCCCCAGATCGAGAATCCGACGCAGGCGCCGAGCGTGACCATCGCCACCACGATGTCGGCGAGGAACTCGGGGGCCGTCTCTCCCGCGGCGTCGAGCGTCTCCGAGACGCCGACGAGGCCGAGCTGGATCCCGACCACCAGCACGGCAAAGCCGGCGATGAGCGGCTGGAACACGACCCGCAGCCGGTCGAGCAGGCGGGACAGACCGATCTCTACGAGCCCGGCGAAGATCGTCATGCCGGCGACCGCCGGCAGTCCCCCGGCCTTTGCCGCAAGGATCGCAGGGGCGAAGTAGATTGCCGAGTAGACCGGCGGCGCAAGATAGCCCGAGCCGAAAAGGCGGCCGTTCCAACACTGGGCCACCGTTCCGAGCGCCGCGGCGATCAGCGCCAGGCTCACGAGGTCCGTGGCCGTCTCCGGCGTGGTTCCGGCCGCCCGGGCGACGAGCACGACGATGACCAGGTAGACGCTGATCAGGACCGCGTACTGGAACCCGAGCGCGAGAAGGCGGGGCAGCGGCGGGGTCTCGTCGACGCCGTAGAGCAGGTCGCTGGGTTTGGTGGCCATCTCGTCTCGGTGCGCGATTTCCCGGGCGGACCACCATGCCCGCTCGCCACCGAAAAGGCGAGACCGACGGGCCGCATGCAGGAGGTACGCACTTCAAAAAGCGCTTCGCCTCCCGAGCGAGTTTCTTTATGGATTCCCCCACGTCCGTTGCGGCGTGACGCATGACAGACATCGCGGGAGGAAAGCGAACATGGCCGGAAAGAAAATCCTGATGCTCGTCGGCGACTTCACCGAGGAGTACGAGATCTTCGTCTTCGACCAGGGCATGGAGGCCATCGGGCACGAGGTCGACATCATCTGCCCGGGCAAGAAGGCGGGCGAGATCGTGCCCACCTCGCTGCACGACTTCGAGGGACACCAGACCTACACCGAGAAGCTCGGCCACAACCACCACGTGACCAAGACCTTCTCGAAGGTCAATCCAGCGGACTACGACGCCGTCTACATCGCCGGCGGCCGCGGCCCCGAATACATCCGCATCGACAAGGGCGTGCAGAAGATCGTCCGCCACTTCCACGAGAACGACAAGCCGATCTTCACGATCTGCCACGGAGTCCAGGTGCTGGTGGCGGTGCCGGAGACGATCCGCGGCAAGGAGGTCGCGGCGCTCCAGTATTGCGAGCCGGAAGTGACCGCCGTGGGCGGGACCTATATCGACGTCCCGCCGACCGGCGCCCATGTCGACGGCAAGCTCGTCTCGGCCAAGGGCTGGACCGGTCTCGCCGCCTTCATGCGCGAGTGCAACAAGGTGCTGGGCACCGAGATCCGCCACGGCGAGGTCAAGGGAAGCGCCGCCAAGCCGGCAGCGCGCCGCAAGAAGAACGGCGGCTCGGCCCACGCCACGGCATAGACCTGTCGCGGGGCGCGGCGGCGGGACCGCCGCGCTTCGCCGTGACTCCGGAGCCTATTCCGGGACGTGGCGCACGGCGCCCATGGCGGCGCTTGTCGCCATCGAGGCATAGGCGCGGAGCGCCGTCGTCACCTTCCGCGTGCGCTTCTCGACCGGCTTCCAGGCATTCGCCCCGCGGGCTTCCATGGCCTCACGGCGGGCGGCGAGTTCGGCGTCGTCGACGGCGAGATGGAGCTTGCGGTTCGGGATGTCGATCTCGATGCGGTCGCCCGTCTGGACGAGGCCGATCAGGCCGCCCTCGGCCGCCTCGGGCGAGGCGTGGCCGATGGAAAGGCCGGAGGTGCCGCCCGAGAAGCGGCCGTCCGTGATCAGCGCACAGGCCTTCCCGAGGCCCTTCGACTTCAGGTAGCTCGTCGGGTAGAGCATCTCCTGCATGCCCGGCCCGCCGCGCGGGCCCTCGTAGCGGATGACGACGACGTCGCCTTCCTTGACCTTGCCGGTGAGGATGCCGGAGACTGCCGAATCCTGGCTTTCGAACACCACCGCCGGGCCGGAGAAGACGAGGATCGAGGGATCGACACCCGCCGTCTTCACGATCGCGCCGGCCTCGGCGAGGTTGCCGTAGAGCACGGCCAGGCCGCCATCCTGCGAGAAGGCATGCTCGGTCGAGCGGATGACGCCCTTCTCGCGATCGAGATCGAGGCTCTCATAGCGCCGTTCCTGGCTGAAAGCGGTCTGCGTCGGCACGCCGCCGGGGGCGGCCATGAAGAACGCGCGCACGCTCGGGCTGTCGGTGCGGCGGATGTCCCACTGGCCGAGGGCGTGGCCGAGCGTCTCGGAATGGACCGTCGGCACCGAGGTGTCGAGGAGGCCGCCGCGCTCGAGCTCGCCGAGGATCGACATGATGCCGCCGGCGCGATGGACGTCTTCCATGTGCACGTCGGACTTCGACGGCGCCACCTTGCAGAGGCACGGCACCCGGCGCGACAGCCGGTCGATGTCGGCCATGGTGAAGTCGACGCCGGCCTCATGGGCAGCGGCGAGCAGGTGGAGCACGGTGTTGGTCGAGCCGCCCATGGCGATGTCGAGCGTCATCGCGTTCTCGAAGGCGGGGAAGCTCGCGATCGCCCGCGGCAGCACGGTCGGGTCGTCCTGCTCGTAGTGGCGGCGGGCGAGGTCGACGATGAGGTGGCCGGCCTCGACGAAGAGGCGGCGCCGGTCGGCATGGGTGGCGAGCGTCGAGCCGTTGCCGGGCAGCGACAGGCCGAGCGCCTCCGTGAGGCAGTTCATCGAGTTCGCCGTGAACATGCCCGAGCACGAGCCGCAGGTCGGACAGGCCGAGCGCTCGATGGTCCTGATATCCTCTTCCGACACCTTGTCGTCGGCCGCCGCGACCATGGCATCGACGAGGTCGAGGGCGACCTCCTTGCCCTTGATCACCGCCTTGCCGGCCTCCATCGGTCCGCCCGAGACGAACACCGTCGGCACGTTGATGCGGAGCGACGCCATCAGCATGCCGGGGGTGATCTTGTCGCAGTTCGAGATGCAGACCATCGCGTCGGCGCAGTGCGCGTTGACCATGTACTCGACCGAGTCCGCGATCAGCTCGCGCGAAGGCAGCGAATAGAGCATGCCGTCGTGGCCCATCGCGATGCCATCGTCGACGGCGATGGTGTTGAACTCCTTGGCGACGCCGCCGGCCGCCTCGATCTCGCGCGCGACGAGCTGGCCGAGGTCCTTGAGGTGGACATGGCCGGGCACGAACTGGGTGAAGGAATTGACCACCGCGATGATCGGCTTGCCGAAGTCGCTGTCCTTCATGCCCGTCGCCCGCCACAGGCCGCGGGCGCCGGCCATGTTGCGGCCGTGGGTGGTGGTGCGGGAACGATAGGCGGGCATGGCATTCCTCCGGCGTGGCGCCTTGGGCAGGGCCTTCTGGGGTGGTCTGATGTGTATTTGCCCTCAAGGGCCGGTGGGCGCAAGGGCAGCGGCCGGCATCCTGCGGCCCCCGCGGGCCGAACGACACGCCGTTCCCGCAGCTTGCCGCGGTGCCGGCGCGCGGATGTCAGGGTTGCCGGTCGGGTACCCCAAGGTCCCCGGCGGCAAGGGCGAGGATCTCGTCCGCCGCACCGATCGCCACGAAATGACCGGCTGCCTCGACCGGGTGCCAGACCGCGCCGGGCATCCTGTCGGCGATCTCCTCGTTGATCGCGGGCGGCACGAGCGTGTCGGCCAGGCCCTGCCACACGTGCACGGGCCGCTCGATCCTGGTGACGTCGAAGGCCCAGCGCCGATAGAGGAGCTCGGCGTCGCGGACCAGCCCCTCGCTGCCATGGGCGAAGCATTCGGCGCTGGCGTCGCAGAACGCGGCCGCGACCCCCGGCCGCGCAAGGATGCGGCGATCATAGTCGTTGACGGCTTTCTCCAGCGCCTTGAGGTAGCTGTTGCGGAAATGGTCCGCCGAAAGGCCGATGGTCGCGTACATGAGGCGGAAGCCCGGCTCGAAATGGAGCGCCAGGAACCCGCCGAGCGCGTCGATCTTCGAGAGGTACCTGGCCGCCGAGTTGTCGCCGAAGGCGCCGTAGTTTCCGGGGGCGAGGCTGCTGACGTGGCGCAGCCGGCCGGGATCGATATAGGCTGCGGCTGCCAGCGCCCACGGGCCGCCCTCCGACCAGCCGGTCACGCCGAATTCCCGATGGCCCAGCGCGTCGGCGATCGTCGTCAGGTCGCCGGCCCAGCCGGCATAGGTGCGCGGCTGCTGGGGGGCGGACTGCCCGATGCCGGGCCGGTCGACGCAGATGAACCGCAACCGGTGCCGGGCCGCGGCATCCGCGAAGAGGCGCGCCTCGAGCCGGCTGCTCGGCCCGCCGTGATTGTGCAGGACGAGCGGCCCGTCGGGGTCTCCGACTTCAAGGCAGGCGAGGCTCCGTCCATCCCCGGCGGTGATCGTCCGCGCGATGCCGATGGATGCCGGCGGGGCGGGTGTGGCGCCTTGCTCCATCATCTGCCTCCCGCCCTCCGGCCCGCAACGAGACGTGCCGCCGCGATCTTGGCGCATCGTGCCGGGCCGGTCCATCGTCCACGGCGCCCCCCGAACCGGTGCGCCGCGCGCCGTCCGTTCCTCAGAACGTTCCCGTGAAGTCCTTCTTCTCGAGCGGCACGCCGTTGTGGCGGAGGATGTCGTAGGTCGTCGCGGCGTGGAACATGAAGTTGGGCAGCGCCAGGACCTGGAAATAGACGAGGCCGGTCATGGTCTTTTGCTCCTGGCCCCAAGGCACCGTGACCTCGCGGGCCGCGCCGGCGTCCACCGCCGCCTTGTCGGCGGCCTTGACGAAGGCGAGGGTGGCGTCGAGCCGGGCGTGGAGGTCGGCGAAGGTCGCAAGCGCCTCGGGGAGGGGCGGCAACTCGACCCCGGCCAGTCGCGCCACGCCGCGGACGCCGAAGGCGGTCGCGCCCGCCACCTGCTGGCGGAGCGGCCACATGTCCGGATAGAGGCGGGCGTCGAGCAGCACCGCCTCGTCATAGCCCGACGCCCCGGCATGAGCAGCGGCCTTGTCGAGGATGGCTTTCAGCTGTTCGAGGATGCGGACGAAGATCGGCACCGCGACGGCGTGCATCGAGACGGACATTGCTTGATTCCTGCGTGGAAGGCCCGTCGGACCATAGCACCGCGCCGGCCGCCGGCAACGGCGTGCGCAACTGCCGGGCCGGACCCGTCTCAGCCGTAGGTCTGCTCGCCTGCGACCCAGGTCTCCGAGACCTTGATGTTCATGATCTCGTCCGGCGCCACCTTGAAGGGATCCTGCTCGAGGATCACGAAGTCGGCCTCCTTGCCCGCCTCGAGCGAGCCGAGGCGGTCCCCCTGGCCGATCTGGTGGGCGGCCATCGACGTCACGGCGCGGAGCGCCTCCTCGACCGAGATCGCCTGGTCGGGTCCGACCACCGACTTGTCGATGTCGCAGACGCGCGTGACGGCCGTCTGCACCAGGCGGAGCGCGCCCGGCGGCGAGCACGGCGCGTCGGTGTGCAGCGTGAACGGAATGCCGTCCTTCACGCAGGCACCGGCCGGATCCATGAAGGCGGTGCGCTCCGGCCCGAAGATCTGGTCGCGATACGCGGCGCCGTAGAAGAACACGTGGTTCATCAGGAAGGTCGGCTGCACGCCGAGCTGCTTCATCCGCGTCAGTTGGTCGGGACGGACCATGGTCGAGTGCTCTATGCGGTTGAGCCCGGTCGCCGGGTTTGCCCCGTAGGCCGCCTCGATGGCGTCGAGCGCATCGTCGATGGTGGCGTCGCCGTTGCAATGGATCTGCACCGGCCAGCCCGCCGCCTTGACCGCCGCCACCATTGTCTTGAGCTGGTCCGGGGGATAGTTCGGCGTGCCTTTCTCGGTCGTGTTGAGGTAGGGGGCCGTCTGTGCGCCGGTGAGGGTCTGGTTCGAGCCGTCGCCGATGATCTTGATCCCGAACAGCGAGAAGCGCGAGTTCGGAAGGAGCGTCGCCTTCGGCCCGTAGCCGAGATGATCGTACTCCGCGAGCGCCTGGAGGTCGGCGTACTGGAAGCTGGCGCTGAGCCGCCCGGTGCCGCTGGCGGTGAGCTTGGCCAGACCCTCGACCCACGCGGGCTAGACGGTGCCCGGCTCGTGCGTCGTCGTATAGCCCAGCGCGGCGCTCGCCTTGAAATAGTCCTGCATCGCCTTGGCGAAGATCTGCGGCGTGATCTGCGGCAGCGCATGCGTCACGAATTTGAGCATGGCGCTCTCTTCGTAGACGAGGCCGTTGAACGAGCCGTCCGGGTTGCGGCCGAAATGACCGCCGCCGGGCAGGGTGCCGACGTCCGACGGGATGTCGGCGATCTTGAAGGCGGCCGAGTTCGCCGCCCCGTCATGCATGTTGATGTACCAGATGAAGATCGGGCGGTCCTTGGAGACGCCGTCGAGCTCGGCCATCGACAGGTCGCCGCCCTGGAGCAGGTTGTCGAAGTCGTAGGCGGTCAGCCATGCGCCCTGGGGCAGCTTCGCGTCGAGCGCCTTGAGCCCCGCCATCAGCTTCTCGCGGGTGGGATAGGTCGTGTAGCCGACATCGGCCAGCAGCTCGGAGAAGAGAGCGACGAAGCAGGAGTGCTGGTGGGGATCGATGAAGCCCGGCAGCAGGGTGCGCCCGTCGAGGTCGATCACCCTGGTGGCGTCGCCTTTCAGCCCGTCGATGTCGGATTTGGCGCCGAGGGCGACGATCTGGTCGCCGCGGACGGCGAGGGCCTCGACCGGCGCCGCTCCGGCCGCGGCCAGCGGGATGATGGTGCCCCCCTCATAGATCAGGTCCGCCGCGGTGCTTGCCTGGGCGAAGGAGTGGCCGGCATGCAGCCCGAGGCCCGCGGCGCCGACCGCGCCCGCGAGCGCCATGAAGGTCCGGCGCGAGGGGCCATCACGGAACGATGACCCGTCGCCGGGCCAGCCGCTGAAGAGGCTGCGGTCGTTGAAGAGATTTCCCACGCAGAAGCGGCACATGATCTTTCCCCCCGGGAGTCGGTCGCTCGACCGGTGCCGCCATTCGACCCGGTGCGCGCCGACGCCCGCCCGAGAATGATCCTCGCCAGCGGGAAAGTCGAGCGCCGAAGCGTCCCGGCGGGCAGCGCTACTGGGTGTCGATCAGGTAGTCGCCCGGCAGCAGGATGGGCTGGTTCTGCCCGTCGAGCATCGGGATGTCCGCCGGCGGGACGAAGAGGCCCTGTTGCGGCGGCGCCGGGAAGGTCTGGACCGGCGCGGGGAACGTCTGCGGCTGCGGGCCGAAGGTCGGCTCGGGGGGCGGCGGCAGGAGTTCTCCCGGGGCCAGCAACTGGGGCTGCGGCGGCGCGAGCTGCTGCGGTGGCGGTGCGAGCTGAATGGGCTGCTCCGTCGACGGCGACAGCGTCGGCTCGTTCGTGCCGCGGCTCTGCTGGAGGGTGCGCTCGATGTTCGAGATGAAGTCGTCATTGCCCGTGGCGGGCGGCGGCGGAGTCGCCGCTTGCGGCAGGGTCGGCATCGCCGGCTGCGGCAGCGGTGCGGCCTGGTCGAAATCCGGGGCGACCGTCGCCGTTGCCGGCGGCGGCTCGGGCCGGGCGCGCGGCACCGGCGGCGCGACCGGCGGGGTGAAGACCTCGGGCTCGGCGGGATCGGTCGAGGCGGACTGCGGGGGTGGGGCGGCGACGGGCGTTCCGTCGCTGTTGAGCGGAATTTCGCGGACGGTGGCCGCGGCGTCGCCGGCCTCGTCGGCCGGCACGGTGCCGGGC
>JAEZEN010000343.1 GCA_023433185.1 Pseudomonadota bacterium
AACGCTTGCTCAAATGTCAAACTCAAAAGCTTCACTAGAATCATAGAGTTGCTAGTGGTCCTTTGATTCCGACACTTGCTCGGCGCTCCCTCAAAACGGGTAGCAAGTGTCGGAATCGGACCACTAGGCCGGGACCGCCCCGGCCCTGGATCGTCGGGAGATGGCGGCCCGTGTCGCTGCCCATCTGTCGAGGGTCCCGGGTGCTGCCTCCATCACCGGGCGGCCAAGCCCGTCTCCATCACCGTGCGCATCGGAGCTCCACGCTCGCAGGGCGGAGCGCGAGCGTCCGATCCCGCCGCGCCTGTCCAGGCCGCCGATGCCAGCGCCAATGACGCGCGAGGAGTCGCGGCGCAGGCGGAGCGACCGTTTTCGCCGCGCGACCCGTGCCCTGTCCTCGCAGCCGGTTTTCGCTCGTTTTCTCCCGCCTGTTGTCGGTTTGGGTCTGGAAACGTTTCATCATTTCTTGCGAATGTGGTTGGGGAGAACCGGGGACCGAGGGCATGCACTGGGCCAGATTGCTGGAGTGGGTTCTCTGGCTGACGGCGCTGGCCGCCATCGGCGTGGCGATCTTCGTGCTCCCGCACTGGGTGGGCTAAGTCCGGATCGTCGAAGCCCTTCGGCGCGGCATGGCCGGACGTACTGTCCGCAGCCAACGCCGCCCGGCCTGCGACACCGCCCTCGCAGCGGTGAGCGCCAGGCCGTTGCCGACCGCACGGTCCGCCGGCATCCCCCTATGGCCGGCGCAGCACGTCCTGCCATTCCGGATGACGGTCGATCTGCGCCTTCGCGAACGGGCAGAGCGGCAGGATGGCGAACCCGTCACGGCGGGCATCCTCGATCGCCTGCCGCACCAGCCGCTCTCCGACCTTGCGGCCGCGCAAGGCCGCAGGCACTTCCGTGTGGTCGATGATGACCAAGCCGTCGCCCGCCCGGCTGTAGGTCATCTCTGCCTCGATGCCGTCGACGACCAGCCGGTAGCGCCCCTTCGACGGACCGTCCTCCCGCTCGACCGTGCCTTCGCTTGCCGGGGTCGGGTCGGTCGCCGATCCGGCATCCGGCGGGCGAACCCGGCGCGGCTGTCCCTGGGCGCATTCCAGCAGGTCGCGGTCCCACCCGCCGAGGTCGGCCGCAGCCTCGTAGGTGGAGACGAGGAAGGCCATCAGGGCGTCATCGGGATTGGCGGCCGACTGCACGGCCTCATAGGGGAGGATGAATTCCGACAGGCCTTCGTGCCAGAACGCGGCATCGGGCTGCACCGACGCGGCGCGGTAGCCGCCGGGCGCCGGATAGGCGTAGGCATAGAAGGCCGGATAGTCGAGGCCGCCGCCGCCCGGCCAGAAGCCTGCCGACGAGACCTCGCGGTCATAGGCCTCCTGCGCCACATCGTCCGGCAGGGCCGGGACGCCGCCGGGATGGAGCGGCGCGCGCCTTCCCGAAAAGCGGGTGACCGCGAGGTCGAAGCTGCCCCAGAAGAGATGCACCGGGCTGGACTTGCCGAGAAACGCGGTGCGGAACCGGTTGAAGACCCGGTCGACCGCGATCAAGGCCTGATGGAAGCGCTGAACGGCTTCGCGGTCATAGGGCCGGTCGCGATCATCCTCGACGAATGGGACCGGGTCGGGCACCTCGTTCGGCCGGCCGTTGAAGGTCGGCGTGCCGCCGAGTTCCGAAATCAGCCTCACGAACTTCGCGTGGAAGGCTGCAACCGTGGACGGCGCGAGGTCGAACGATGCCGTGCGGCCGTTGCCGCAGGTGCCCACGAGCCTGTGCGCGCGAAGGTCGAACAGGACTTCTATGCCGGGGCCGTCGGGGATGGGCGAGGAGGTCAGGCCAATCGGCGTCACGTAGAAGGTCGCGTTCCACGAATGGTTGAGCCAGGGTGTGTGTGCCAGCCGGTACTTTCCGACGATCTGGAGGTAGAGATGCAGAGCCGAACAGGTGTCACGCCAGCTGAGGTAGTCTAGGTGGGGCCATGTGTTCATGTCTGCTCCTTGGCGGCTGGTCCGGTTACTCGGGCAGGGGAATGTGCTCGTCCCGATCGTCGACGGGCAGGTCGAACCGCCCCCTGCCCCAATCGGCAGCGCGCCATTCGGCCTTGGCGCTTTCGATGCGCTCCCGCGACGAGGCGACGAAGTTCCACCAGATGTAGCGCGGCCCGTTGAACGTCGCGCCGCCGAGGATCATCAGCCGCGCACCCCGATCGCCGGCCGCCACGGTGATACGGTCTCCCGGCCGGAAGATCATCATCTGCGACGCCGCGAATTCCTGCCCGGCAACCGAGAGCGAGCCCTCGACGATATAGATGCCGCGAGCCTCGTGTTCGTCCGGCATGGGCAGCCGGCTGCCCGGCTCGAGCGTCACATCGGCGTAGAACGTCTCGGAGAGCATCGTCGCGGGCGCCCTCTGGCCATATGCGTTCCCGAGAATGAGGCGAACCGAGACCCCCCGATCCTCGACCACCGGCAGCGTCTCCTTGCCGTGATGCTCGAAACTGGGCGCCACGTCCTCGTCGCTGTCCGGCAGGGCGAGCCAGGTCTGGATTCCGAACAGGCCATTCGGACCGCTCCGCGCAACCTCGGAGGTGCGTTCCGAATGCGTGACGCCGCGCCCCGCGACCATCCAGTTCAGCGCGCCAGGCCTGATGATCTGATCGGCGCCGGTGCTGTCACGGTGGTGAAAATCGCCCTGGAAGAGGTAGGTCACCGTGCCGAGGCCGATATGCGGATGCGGGCGGACATCGACGCCCTGCCCGGTCAGCAACTCGGCCGGCCCGGCCTGATCGAAGAAGATGAAGGGGCCGACCATCTGCCGTTTCGGCGCGGGCAAGGCACGTCTGACCTCGAAGCCGCCGAGGTCGCGCGATCGCGGGACGATGAGGGTTTCGATTGCGTCGATGCCGACCTCATCGGGACATCCCGGTTCAATCGCTGGGTTCCAACTCACGCGCGTCGTCCTCTCCTGATCCGGCCGCGCGAGCATCGTAGCCGGCAGTCAGCTTCGTCGAATTCCGCTCCACCGTCACCGGGAGGCCGATCGAACGCAACCCCGGGCGGACCGATGAGCCGGAAAGGAAGCAAGAACGGTCACGGCCCGGCAGGGTCTGCACCGCAGCGCGCCGGCAGGATTCGGACAGACGGTCTGCCCGCACGGGCTCGCTGGCCCGGCCGTCAGCGACATAGCGGCTCGGGACATGCCGGCAGCGGCGAAGCCCTGGGTGACAGTGCCGTCCTGATGGTTCAACAGGCCCTGAGGGCGGCGCCGAGCGTAACGGCCAGCCTGTCGAGCTCGGCTCTCGTCACCCTCTTCCCCCGCACGATCATGCGCGCGTAGAGGGGTGCGAAGAGAAGATCGATCGCGAGCTCCCTGTCGAGGTCTGCCCTCAGTTCCTTTCGGGCGATGGCGCGATCGAGCAGGCGATGTCCGAACTGCCGCCGCGCCTCGGCGATTCCGTCCAGCATCGCCGACAATTCGCGCGATCGCGGTCGTTCGGCGACCAGATCGGGTACGATCCGGCGGACCTGGGGATGTCGGAGGACCGCCCGCGTGGCGCGAAGGTATGCACCGATATCAGCCTGCAGAGATCCCTCGTCGGCGGACCCCAACCGCATGATCTCGACACGTCTTATCGCTTCGCAGGCGAAGGCCAGCTTCGACGGCCAGCGCCGGTAGATGGCGGCCTTGCCGGCGCCCGCCCGGGCCGCCACGCGCTCCAGGCTTATGGCCGCATAGCCCGTGCTTTGCCACTCCTCGAACAACGCCCTGAACAGCGCGGTCGTCAGGTCGGCCCGGATGACCGCGGCGCCGCTCGGTTTCCGCGTGCGTTCCTGGTCCACAACCTTGCGTTCCATTCAAGGGTCCTGCAGTATGGATGGAACGCTATCGTCTCGACCATCCGATGGAATGGGGTCGAGGCAGCCTTGAATGGGCATCTTGCCCGCTCCGGCACGGGGACGAAGCTTGTCGTTCCCGGATGGTCGGGGGCGGGCCTCGGGGCGGCGCAGCCCGCTTGTCGCTTCAACGAAGCATGATCGTCCGCTGTCCCGCCTGACCGACGAGCGAAGCGCCAGGCGGAACGCAAGGTCGGTTGGAGAAGAGCAGCACAGGAGACACCCATGACCGTGCCTGCCTATCCCTCTTTCGCCCAGTGGCACAGCAAGGGCCGCCATGCCTCCTACCTGCGCACGATGAAATCCCCGGGCGGTGTTCTCGACCTTCTCGAGGTCCAGCGACCAGCCGGCGACATGTCCCGCCCGGCCCTGCCGGACATCGTCCTGATGGAGGACATGCAGGGCTGCAGTCGTGTCAGGGGAGATCTGGGCGGAGGTAGCTTCGATCTGACGACCCGGAAAGGCACCCTCGCCGTGGCCGCCCCGAACTTCGCGACGACGGTGGTCAATGACGAGAGCCATCGGCTTCGCAGCCTGGCGTTTCCCCTGGCGCAGTGGCAAGGCGTGCTCGACGAGGCCACCGACGGCCGGTCGTCCTTCGATACCGCCCGCGTCTACGGCCGCATTTTCGGCTCGGCAGCGATCCGTTCGGCATTCCGCAACCTCTGGGGCTTCTGCGAGGACGAGGGCCCTCCGTCGCGCCTGCTGGCGCGCGCTGCAGGCTGTGAGATCCTGGCCGAACTCTGCCGGCTCGGCGGGGCGCCCTTCGGGCCGGTCAAGGGTGGCC
>JAEZEN010000362.1 GCA_023433185.1 Pseudomonadota bacterium
GCCGCGAACGTCGCCCACAGTCCGACGGTCATCCCAGACCTCTTCCCGCCTTGCGGCCCGCCCCCGCGTTGACAGCAGCGCGCCCTTTCGCCAATAGCCCCGGCTCCTATCTATAGGGCCTCCGGACAGGTGGCCGAGTGGTTAAAGGCAGCAGACTGTAAATCTGCCGGAGTTGCTCCTACGCTGGTTCGAATCCAGCCCTGTCCACCATCCCTTCTTGCCCGGGCTCAGGCGCCGAGCCACCGCCACAGCCAGTAAGCGATCACCAGCAGCGACGCGGCACCCCACAGAAGCATGACGAGGGGAGAAGGCCGGCGGCGGCGACGCAATTCGTTCTGCGCCAGAATACATTCGCGCCCATCCGTGCCGGCCTCCTTCTTGTAGCCGAGAAGCTCCTCCTCGGTGAGATTCCGCATGAATGACTCGGGGTCCGGCAAGGGCAGATATTCTTCCGGCCAGACGAGCGCCGAGGCATCCGCAGTATCGCCGCCCATATGCTCCACAAACGCGGCCCGGATAGCCGCCCTCGCCCGTTGCTCGAGCGCGGGCGATTCAAGCGCGTCGGGATAAGAGCCGAGGAAGACCCAGTCCACGAACTGATCGGCGGTTACTTTGCCGGTCGCCGGGATAAGCCGCCTGAAGTCGGTCGAGCCTCCGTCCTCTTCCCACCTGTAGCCGATTCACCATTGCGCGGCCACGACATGCATCAGCGCGTCGATGCCGGTTTTCCGTGCCATGTCCGCATCATCTCAGCGCGGCGCGGCGCCGGCAATCCAAGGATGCCCACCGCCCGATCGGCACAGGGCTCGATCAGGCCTACAGCCAGGGCGGCAACCGATCTGCCCGGATCAGCGCGTCCAGATCCTGCCGCTCCCGCACCACGGCCCAGCGGTCGCCGTCCACGATCACCTCGGCCGTCAGGGGCCGGCTGTTGTAGGTGCTGGCCATGGTCGCAGCATAGGCGCCGGCGGTGCGGAAGACGACGAGGTCGTCGGCGGCGACCCGGCCCATCCGGCGGCCGGTCGCGAAGGTATCGCCGGTCTCGCAGACGGGGCCGACGACATTGGCGCTGATCGTCTCGCCCGTCGGCCGGACCGGCTCGATCTCGTGCCAGGCGTCGTAGAGCGCGGGGCGCATGAGATCGTTCATCCCGGCGTCGAGGATCACGAAGGGGTCGCCCTGCCCCGGCTTCACCCGGATCACGCGGCTCAGCAGCACGCCCGCATTGGCGACGATCATCCGGCCGGGCTCGAAGAGCAGGCGCGCGTCCCAGCCCTTCGTCACGGCCGCGACCATCGCGCCATAGGCGTCGGGCAATGGCGGGGCCGGGCGGTCGCGGTGATAGGGGACGCCGAGCCCGCCGCCGAGATCGGCATGGCTGATCGCGTGCCCGGCGGCGCGCAGGGCGGCGATCAGCCCGCCCAGCTTGCGGAACGCTGCCTCCAGCGGGGCGAGGTCGGTGATCTGGCTGCCGATATGGACGCCGACGCCCTGTATCTTCAGGCCGGGCAGGGTGCGGGCATGGTCGTAGGCGGCCGGCGCGGTGTCGAGGGCGATGCCGAACTTGTTGTAGGAGGCGCCGGTCGAGATCTTGGCGTGGCTGCCGGCCTCGACGTCCGGGTTGATCCGGAAGGCGACGGGCGCCTCGCGGCCGAGTTCCGTGGCGACGGCAGAGAGCATCTCCGCCTCCTCGACCGATTCGAGGTTGAACTGGCAGAGGCCGCCGGCGAGCGCCTCCGCCATTTCCGGCGCGGTCTTGCCGACGCCGGCGAAGAGGATGCTGTCCGGCCTGATCCCCGCCGCCACCGCGCGGCGATATTCGCCGATCGAGACGACGTCGGCTCCAAGCCCCTCGGCGGCGAGCGTGGCGAGGACGGCCGCGTTGGGGTTGGCCTTGACCGCGAAGGCGACGAGCGGGTCAGGGCCGGTGCCCGCGACCGCCGCGCGGAAGACGCGGGCGTGCCGCCGCATGGTCGCGGTGGAATAGACGTAGACCGGCGTGCCGGCCGCGGCGGCGATCTCGGGCAGGGGCACGTCCTCGCAATACAGGACGCCGTCGCGAAGCTCGAAATGGTCCACTTTCTGCCCCTGCCGTTGCGGTCAGCGCTGCCTGTCGAGGAAATCGGCGACCTCGTCCAGTGCCACGTCGGCGGCGACGAAGGCCTCGCCGATGCCGCGGGCAAGGATGAAGGGGATGCGGCCGCCCTCAGCCTTCTTGTCGCTGGCCATGTGGGCGGCGAGCGAGGCGCCGGTCCCGAACTCCAGCCGCGTGGGCAGGCCGACGGCGGCGAGATGGGCGGCGACCCGCTCGGCGTCCGCCGCGCTGCACAGGCCGCGCTCCGCGGAGAAGCGGAAGGCGAGCACCAGGCCCAGCGCCACCGCCTCCCCGTGGAGGAGCGCGTCGGAGCAGCCCGTCTCGGCCTCGAGCGCGTGGGCGAAGGTGTGGCCCAGATTGAGCAGGGCGCGGCGGCCCGTCGTCTCCAGTTCGTCCTCGACAACGATCGCGGCCTTGAAGGCCACGCTCCGCGAGATGGCGAGCAGGCGCGCCTCGGAATCGCCGCGAAGCAGGGCGGCGCCATGGGCCTCGCACCAGGCAAAGAAGGCGGGGTCGTCGATCAGGGCGGCCTTCACGATCTCGGCATAGCCGGCGCGGAGTTCCCGGCCCGGCAGGGTGTCGAGGCAGGCGGGGTCGATCAGCACCAGCGCGGGCTGGTGGAAGGCGCCGACCAGGTTCTTGCCGGCGGACGTGTTGATCGCCGTCTTGCCGCCGACCGCGCTGTCGACCTGGGCGAGCAGGCTGGTCGGGACCTGCACATAGTTGCAGCCGCGCTTCAGGATTGCGGCGGCGAAGCCGACGAGATCGCCGATCACGCCGCCGCCGAACGCGACGATATGGTCCGCCCGCTCGACGCCGGCGGCGAGCAGGCGCTCGGCGAGACCGGCGAGCTGAGTCCAGCTCTTCGTGCCCTCGCCCGGCGGCAGGATGATGGCCTCCGCCTCGATCCCGGCAAGCCCGTAAAGAAAACGCTCCCCCTGGGCGGCCCACACATGGTCGTCGCTGACGACGACGAGCCGGCCGTCGCGGGCCAGGGGCCCGAGCATCTCCCCGGCCCGGTCGAGCAGGCCGCGTTCGATCAGCACGTCATAGCTGCGGTCGCCGAGGCCGACCTCGATCCGTTTCATCCCGCGCCCCCGCATTGCGCGCGGTGGAGGAGCTTGTGGTCGGCGAGGACGAGGGCGACCATCGCCTCGACCACCGGCGCCCCGCGCAAAGCGACGCAGGGGTCGTGG
>JAEZEN010000378.1 GCA_023433185.1 Pseudomonadota bacterium
ATAGGTAAACGAACCGCGCCGGGCCGGGGCCGGGCTCGTCAGGTCTGTGCGGTCGAAGGATCAGGCGCTGGCCGTGGTCGTCGCGGCCGTCTCGTCCTCGTCGTCCTTCATCAGTTCCTCGGCCGTCACGGTCTTGTCGGTGACCTTGACCAGTTCCAGCACGTAGTCCACGCCCTTCTCCTCGAAGATCGGGGCGCGCAGCGAGGCGATCGCATCCGGGTTGGCGCGATAATAGTCGACGAGCTGCTTCTCGCGGCCGGGGAACTGGCGCAGCTGCGCCTGAAGCGCCCGCTGTACCTCGGGCTCGGTGACCTCGATCTTGTTCTTCTCGCCGATCTCGGAGAGCACCAGACCGCGGCGCACGCGGCGCTCGGCGCTCTTGTGGTAGTCCTCGCGCGCCGCTTCCTCGGTGGTGTTCTCGCTCTCGAAGGTGCGGCCCTGCTGGCCCATCTCGCCGACGATCTGGCGCCAGATGTTGTCGAACTCCTGCTCGACCATCTTCGGCGGCAGCTCGAAGGTGTGCAGCGTGTCCAACTGGTCGAGGAGCTGGCGCTTCACCTTCTGGCGCGCCTGCATCGTGTAGCGGGACTGGATCTGCTGGCGGATCGCGTCCTTGAGCTGGTCGAGCGACTCGAGGCCGACCCGCTTGGCGAGCTCGTCGTCGAGCGTCAGCGGATCGGCGGCGGCGACCTCCTTCACCACGATGTCGAAATTGGCCTCCTTGCCGGCGAGATGGGTCGCCCCGTAGTCCTCGGGGAAGGTGACGGTGATCGTCTTCTCCTCGCCGGCGGCGAGGCCCACGAGCTGCTCGGCGAAGCCGGGGATGAACTGGCTGGTGCCAAGGCGGATGGTGGCGTTCTCGTCGCTGCCGCCGGGGAAGACCTCGCCGTCGACCTTGCCGACATAGGAGATCGTCATCCGGTCGCCGTCCTCCGACTTGCCGTCCTTCGGCGAGAAGGTGCGGGCGCTCTCGGCGAGCTTCGCCGTTTCCTCGTCGACCTCGGCGTCGGTGCCCTCGACCACCGGGCGCTCGACCGAAATCGAGGAGAAGTCGGCGACCTCCACCGCGGGGAGCACCTCGTAGCTCATGGTGTAGGTGAGGTCGGCCTCGCCGTTCAGTATCTTCTCCGCCGCGCCCTCGTCCTCGGGCAGCTTGAAGTCGGGGCTGAGCGCGGCGCGCTCGCCGCGCTCGGTGAGGGTGTCACGGGCGATCTCGTTGATCACCGCCTGGACGATCTCGGCCATCGACGACTTGCCGTAGAGTCGGCGCAAGTGGTTCACGGGAACCTTGCCGGGCCGGAATCCCTTGATCTGAACCTGGCCCTGGATTTCGTTGAGCCGGGTCGCGAGCCGGTCGTCCAGCTCCGAGGCCGGCACCACCACCTCGAACTCCCGCCTCAGCCCTTCGACCACTGTCGCGTTGACCTGCATTCTCTATATTCCTCGATAACCTGCTGATTCCACCGAAACTTCTGGCCGCGACGCCTGACTGGGCGTTCAGTGCCGCGCTATCACCCGGGTGCGAAACTGGTGCGGGCGGAGGGACTTGAACCCCCACGACTTTCGTCACGGGAACCTAAATCCCGCGCGTCTACCAGTTTCGCCACGCCCGCGAGCCGCGGCGCGGCGCCGGCCGAGGCGCCGCCTCTATATCAATTGAAGTCCCGGCAATCAAAGGGAAAGCGCCATGTGTCGCGCCGGTTCGACGAGCGGCGAAATCACCCGCGGCAGCATCTCCGGCAGGTCCTCCGATATCAGTCCGGGCCCGAAGGCGGCGGCAGCGGCACCGTGCAGCCAGACCGCGGCGGTCGCTGCCTCGAGCGGCGGCATGCCCTGCGCGAGCAGCCCGCCGATGATGCCGGCCAGCACGTCGCCTGCGCCGGCCGTCGCCAGGTAGGCCGGGGCGTTGTCGGCGATTGCGGCGAGGCCGTCCGGGGCGGCGACCACCGTGTCGGGCCCCTTCAGGACGACGACGGCGCCGGAATGCGCCGCCGCCTGCCGGGCCCGGTCGAGCTTGGACGGGGCGTCGGCGAACTGTGGGAAGAGGCGCGCGAACTCGCCGTCATGCGGCGTGAGCACGACCGGCTGGTCGCGGCGCGTGATCGCGGCGAAGAGGGTGTCGGGGTCGCCGGCGAACGAGGTCAGGCCGTCGGCGTCGAGCACGACGGCAGCGGTCGACTCGAGCGCCGCCACGACCATCGCCGCCGTCGGGGCTCCCACGCCGAGCGCCGGGCCGAGGACCACCGCGTTCTTCCGCCGATCCGCGAGGATCTCCGCCAGGCCCTCGGCCTCGTAGAGGCGGACCAGCATGATCGCGGTCAGGTGGGACGCGTTGGCGATGATCGCGTCGGCCGGCGAGGCCACCGTCACCAGGCCCGCCCCGGCGCGAAGGGCTCCGCGCGCGGCGAGGCGCGCGGCCCCCGTCCCGGTGAGCGGGCCGGAGACGACGAGGGCGTGGCCGCGGTCGTACTTGTGGCCGTCGGCGCCCGGAATGGGCAGGGCCGGCTGCCACAGGCCGGGGTTGTTGTGGAAGGTGTGCGGACGGATCGCGCGGAGACAGGCGGCGTCGATGCCGATGTCGGCGAGGCTCACGCGGCCGGCGAGGATCCTTCCGGGAAGCAGGAGGTGCCCGGGCTTCCGGCGGAAGAACGTCACGGTTTCCCGCGCCATGATCGCCCGCCCGAGGATCGCGCCGCTGGCGCCGTCGACGCCGCTCGGCAGGTCGACCGCGAGAATTGGCACGCCGCTCTCGTTGGCGCCGTCGACGGCCTCGGCCGCCGGGCCCTCGACCGGACGGTCGAGGCCGGCGCCGAACAGCGCATCGATGATGAGGTCGGCGCCCTCGCCGAAATTGCGGGCCGCGTCCACGACCGGGCCGGTCCACCGGCGTGCCATCAGCCCTGCATCGCCCTTGAGGGCCGCACGATCGCCGACAAGATGGACCGTGACCCCAAATCCGGCCTCCGCAAGCAGGCGGGCCGCCACGAAGCCGTCACCGCCGTTATTGCCGGGGCCGGCGAGCACGGCGATGCGGCCGCCGGGTTCGACCATCTGGCGGGCAGCGAGCGCGACGGCCGAGCCGGCGCGCTCCATCAGCACCGAACCGGCGGTGCCGGAGGCGATGGTCCGGCGGTCGGCGTCGGCCATTTCTCCGGGCGTCAGGAGTTCCACCGGATCCTCGGCAATGGCCGGGCGCGCCGGGTGCGGCGGCAGGACGATGGTCTCGACCTCCTCCGGGTGGCCGACCTCCTCCTGCGGATCGGCCGTCTCCGGTGGCTCGCCAGCCTCGTTGTCGCCCATGAGCGTGGCGAAGCGCGTCGCCCATTCGTCACCAAGAGATGAATTGTTAGTCACATGCACATTCCTTGGTCAGCATTGACGAGACGACTTGGCCCGATCATGCTGCAGCGCACGGAGGAGCCCAATTTCTGGACGGGTGCCATCGCGGGCGGGGGATGGCATGGAGTCTGCAAAGGTGCGTGCACCTGGGGGCATTCGATGCGGCCCGCGCCGACTTTCGGAGACATGGAGTAAATGAAGAAAATCGAGGCGATCATCAAGCCGTTCAAGCTCGACGAGGTGAAGGAGGCGCTCCAGGAAGTCGGCCTGCAGGGCATCACCGTGACGGAGGCGAAGGGCTTCGGGCGTCAGAAGGGGCACACGGAACTCTACCGTGGGGCCGAGTATGTCGTCGACTTCCTGCCCAAGGTCAAAGTCGAGGTGGTGCTGGGCGACGACATGGTCGACCGGGCCGTCGAGGCCATTCGCAAGGCGGCCCAGACCGGCCGTATCGGCGATGGCAAGATATTCGTCTCAAACATCGAGGAGGCCGTCCGCATACGCACCGGCGAAAGCGGCATCGACGCGATCTGATCGCTCCGCCGCGCACCACTGCCCACCCCCATCGAGATCGCCGGCCGCGGGCCAGGCTGACTCGGATTTCCGAATCTTGCTCCAGGGAATGAGAAGGAGACCCCATGGCGACCGCCAAAGACGTCCTTAAGATGATCAAGGACAAGGACATAAAGTACGTCGACCTGCGCTTCACCGATCCGCGCGGGAAGTGGCAGCACGTCACGTTCGACCAGTCGCTGATCGACGAGGAGGCGTTCGCCGAGGGCCTGATGTTCGACGGTTCGTCCATCGCCGGGTGGAAGGCGATCAACGAATCCGACATGAAGCTGCTGCCCGACCCCAATGCGGCTGCGATCGACCCGTTCTTCGCGCAGACGACGCTGTCGCTGATCTGCGACGTCGTCGAGCCGATGACCGACGAGCCCTACAGCCGTGACCCGCGCTCGATCGCCAAGAAGGCCGAGGCCTATCTCAAGCAGACCAAGATCGGCGACACCTGCTATTTCGGCCCCGAGGCGGAGTTCTTCGTCTTCGAGGACGTGAAGTACTCGACCTCGCCGTACAACACCGGCTTCAAGCTCGACGATCCGGAACTGCCCCACAATTCCGACACCGACTACGAAACCGGCAACCTCGGCCATCGCATCAAGACCAAGGGCGGCTACTTCCCGGTGCCGCCGCTCGACAGCCTCCAGGACATGCGCTCCGAGATGCTGGCGGCGATGGCCTCGATGGGCGTCATGGTCGAGAAGCACCACCACGAGGTCGCCTCGGCCCAGCATGAGCTCGGCATGAAGTTCGGCCCGCTGGTGACGCTGGCCGACCACCTGCAGTACTACAAGTACTGCATCCACAACGTCGCCAACGCCTACGGCAAGACGGCCACCTTCATGCCGAAGCCGGTCTATGGCGACAACGGCTCGGGCATGCACGTCCACCAGTCGATCTGGAAGGGCGGCAAGCCGCTGTTCGCGGGCAAGCTCTACGCCGACCTGTCGGAGGAGTGCCTGTTCTACATCGGCGGCATCATCAAGCACGCCAAGGCGCTCAACGCCTTCACCAACCCGCTGACCAACTCCTACAAGCGTCTGGTCCCGGGCTACGAGGCGCCGGTGCTGCTTGCCTACTCGTCGCGGAACCGTTCGGCGTCGTGCCGCATCCCGGTCACGAACAACCCCAAGGCCAAGCGCGTCGAGGTCCGCTTCCCCGATCCGGGCGCGAACCCGTATCTCGCGTTCGCGGCGATGCTGATGGCCGGTCTCGACGGCATCAAGAACAAGCTGCATCCGGGCGAGGCGATGGACAAGAACCTCTACGACCTGCCGCCGCGCGAACTGAAGAAGATCCCGACCGTGAGCGCGTCGCTGCGCGAGGCGCTGGCGAACCTCGACAAGGACCGGGCCTTCCTCAAGGCCGGAGACGTGTTCGCCGACGACATGATCGACGCCTATATCGAACTCAAGATGGAAGAAGTGATCCGGTTCGAGCACACGCCGCACCCGGTCGAGTTCGACATGTACTATTCGGTCTGATCGCTTCCCGGGATCGGGATGCGACCAGGAACGGGGCGGCCGCGGCCGCCCCGTTTTCCGTTCTGCGGGACACGCGTCGCGCGCGACCCTGCCGGCGCGGGTCGCGCCGCAGCCGTCAGCGCTTGAGCTTCTGTTCGTCTGCGAGGTGACGGC
>JAEZEN010000405.1 GCA_023433185.1 Pseudomonadota bacterium
GATGGGGGCGGCGAGGTCGGCGAGCGAATCGAAGACGATGGCCCGGCCGGAATGGGCGAGGAGCGCCGGCGTCGCCGCCGCCTGCTTGATCAGCGCCCCGTTGGGGGCAAGGTTGCCATGGAGCACGCGGATGCCGCCGCCGCTGTGGATCGGGTTGCTCCGCGGCCGAACCACGTCCTGCGGCCATGCCGGGGGCGCCGCGGCAAGGTTCTCGCCAAGCGTCCGGCCGTTCACCGCAAGCGCGGACATCTCGAGGAGCGGGGCGATCTCGCGGAGGATGGGTGCCAGCCCTCCGGCCTTCTGGAGGTCCTCCATGTAGTGCTGGCCCGCCGGCTTGAGGTCGACCAGGACCGGGGTCTCGCGGCCGAGGCGGTCGATCGTCGCGAGGTCGATGTCGATGCCGAGCCGCCCGGCGACGGCGGCGAGGTGGATGATGCCGTTGGTCGAGCCGCCGGCCGCCTGGAGGACCCGGCTCGCGTTCATGAAGGCGGCTTCGGTCATGACCGCGCTCGGCCGCGGGCCGCCGGTCCGGGCGAGGCGGACGGCCTCCGTCCCGGTGGCTTCAGCGTGGCGCAGGCGATCGGCGTCGACGGCGGGAATCGCGGCCCCGCCCGGCAGCATCATGCCGAGCGCCTCGGCGACCAGCGCCATCGTCGAGGCCGTGCCCATCACCATGCAGGTGCCGGGTCCGGGCGCCAGGCGGTCGCCGAGTTCGGCGATCTCGGCCTCGCTCACCGTGCCGGCCCGGTGCATGCCCCAGAAGCGGCGGCAGTCGGTGCAGGCGCCGAGACGCTCGCCACGCCAGCTGCCGGTGATCATCGGGCCGGTCACCTCGAGGATCGCCGGCCGGTCGACGCTAGCCGCCGCCATCAGGAGCGCCGGAACCGTCTTGTCGCAGCCGCCGATCAGCACGACCGAGTCCATCGGCTGGGCGCGAATCAACTCCTCCGCATCCATCGCCATGAGGTTGCGGAGGAACATCGAGGTCGGGTGGGCGAATGCCTCGTGGATCGAGACGATGGGGAAGGGGATCGGCAGCCCGCCGGCGAGCATCACCCCGCGCTTGACCGCCTCGATCAGGTCGGGAACGTTCCTGTGGCAGGCATTGTAGCCGGAGAAGGTGTCGGTGATGCCGACGATTGGCCGGTCGAGGGCCTCGTCGGAGTAGCCCATCGCCTTGATGAAGGCCTTGCGGAGGAAGAGCGAGAACCCGGCGTCGCCGTAGTGGGCGAGCCCTCTCCGCATGCCCGAGGGACCGTCTGCCATTGCTGTCGAGTCTTCCGTTGCGCCGGTTTCCTGCTTAGGGCAGGCGCCACCGAAAGTCACCGTTGGCGGATCGGACGGCGCCATCGGTGGTCCTGTTGCGGCGCATGGTTGACAACCCGTGCGCCCTGCCTGCGAATTGCAGCGGGCGGCCCCCGCCGCCCGGGCGGGCGGGTCCGCCCGATCCCCCCCCAGGCGGCGAGTTTTCGATGACCTCAACCAATGGGATGAGCGACCCGCTGTCCCGCTTCGGGTTGACCCCGGTCATCAACGCCTCGGGGACGATGACGACGCTCGGCGCCTCGCGGGTGGCGACGGAGGTGCGGGAGGCGGTCGACGCCATCCTCCAGCGGTTCGTGATCATCGACGAACTGCACGCCGCGGCCTCCGGCATCATCGCCCGGGCGACGGGCGCCGAGGCCGGCTACGTCACGTCCTCCTCGGCCTCGGCCATCGCCCTCGCTTCGGCTGCCGCCATCACCGGCGACGATCTCGCGGCGATCGAGGCGCTGCCGGATGCCGGCGGGCGCGAGCGGCGGGTGGCGGTGATGACCAGTCACATGGTCAACTATGGCGGGCCGCTGCCGCAAGCGATCGCCGCCTCCGGTGCGGCGGTGGTTCCGCTCGGCACGGCAGCGCTCTGCGAGACCTATCACCTCGAGGCGGCGATCCGCGCCGGCCTCGCCGCCGCGGTGTACGTCGTCTCCCATCACACCGTGCGCGAGGGCGAACTGCCCCTGCCGCTCTTCATCGAGATCTGCCGGGCGCAGGGCGTGCCGGTGATCGTCGACATGGCCGCGGAATACGATCTCCGCGGCCCGGTGGTGCTTGGCGCCGATGCGGTGATCTGGTCGGGACACAAGTTCCTCGGCGGCCCGACCAGCGGTATCGTCGCGGGGCGTGCGGCGATGATCCGGGCGATGGTGCTCCAGAACCGCGGGCTCGGGCGCCTGATGAAGGCCGGCAAGGAGGCCGTCGCCGGGGCGCTCGCCGCCCTCGAGGCCTGGGCGCGTCGCGATCATGCGGCCGAGGTGGAGCGGGAAGGCCGGATCGTCGACGCCTGGATCGAAGCGCTGTCTGGCGAGCCCGGCCTGGCGCTTGCCCGCCATGGCGACTGGACCGGCAACCCGGTGGTCCGCGCCGAGATCCGGGTCGATCCGGCGCTGGCCGGACTTCACGCCTGGGAGCTGGCCGAACGCTGCCTCGTCGGGACCCCGGCCGTGGCGCTCCGCGACGACCTGTCGATGCACCAGCTTCTCTATCTCGACCCGTGCAACGTCACCGCCGGGGAGGCGGCCATCGTCGCCGAGCGCATCCGTGCGGTCTGCTCGACGGCCCGCGCCCGCGGCGACGGGCTCAAGCGGGACTGGGTCGCGGAGAAGCGCGCGCGGGGGCAGGCACCGACGCCCTGGCTTGACCGCGCGTCGCATGGTTAGGGGCAAGTGACCCCGCGGGCCCGGCCGGGTCCGGGGGCCGCCATTCCGCCAGGGAAGGGAGAGACGCATGGGCCACCGCCACCTCGACTACGGGTTCCCGACCGTCATGGGCCGCGGGCTGTTCGGCGAGTTCCGGAACTTCGTCAATCCGCCGTTCCTGATCGTCACCATGCCCGATCTGTGGGAGATGTTCCGTCACGAGTTCGAAGGCGCCGACTACCGGCTCTACATGACCGGCTCGATCGAGCAGGCCGATCTGGAACGCGACGCCGCCGCGCTGACCGATGTCCGGTCGGTCGTCGGCCTCGGCGGCGGCCAGGCCCTCGACGTCGCCAAGTACTTCGCATGGCGCCGCGGCCTGACGCTGTTCCAGGCGCCCACCGCGCTGTCGGTCAATGCCGTCTATTCCCATCGCTCCGGGGTGCGCGAGAACGGCGTGGTCATGTACCGCGGCTACGCCGTTCCGGAGTGCATCTTCATCGACTACGACGTTCTGCGCGCCGCCCCGCGCCATCTGAACTGGTCGGGGATCGGGGATGTGCTCTGCTTCCACACCGGCGTCCTCGACTGGCAGTACGCCCGCGACCGGGGCAAGATCGAGGAGAAGTGGCCCTACGATCCCGATCTCGCCCGCCAGTCGCTCGCCAAGGTGCGGGGCATCGTCGAGAACATCGACGGCATCCGGGCGATGACCGACGCCGGCATCGACGCGCTCGTTGACGGGCTCAAGTGGGGCACGTCCTTCCAGGGCTCCGGCTGGTGCCCGCGCCACATCGAGGGCACCGACCATTTCCTGTTCTATACGCTCGAGAAGCAGACCGGCCGCAGGTTCCTCCATGGCCAGCCCGTCGGCCTCGGCATCGTCGTCGGCTCGATGCTCCACGAGAACGGCGCCGAGGAGATGCTCGACACCATTGCCGGCATCGGCCTCGACGTCCGCCCGGAAGCGATGGGCCTGACCTGGGACCAGGCCGTCGAGGGTCTGACCGGCATGCGCGCCTATATCAGCGGGCTGCCGCTGTGGCATTCGCTGGCCCATGATGCCGAGATCACCCCCGGGTTCGTCGCCGACCTCAAGAGCCGCCTCGATCGGGCCTACGCCCACCGTGCCTAGGAAAGCGATGCTCGCCACCAACCGCGGACTCCGGCAACTTCGGCGCCACCGGGCCCGGCCACCGTTCGGTCCCGCGACGTGGCGCGTCAGGTGATGAAGTCGACGTCGAAGTGGGAGGCCTTGAGCTTCAGCCCGGGGTCGAGTTCGGCGAACTTCACCTTGCGGGTGGAGCCGGTGCCGTCGGCGTCGTAGAAGAGGTCGCCGCTCTTCTTGTCGTAGATGATGCGGTCCTTGGCATCCTCGGCCTTCCGACCGATCGCGAAGGCGGACTTGGCCAACGGCCCCGCATCCAGTTCCGTGAAGCGTTCGGCGTCGAGGAAGATCGAATCGGCGCGATGCTTGAAGTCCTTGATGCGGTGAACGGCGTCGATGTCGCCGGCCGCGGTGAAGGCGAAGGTGTCGGCGCCTTTGTTGCCGAAGAGCTTGTCGGCCTTGCCGCGCCCCTCGAGCCAGTCGTCTCCCTTCCCGCCCTTCATGACATCGCGGCCGGGCCCGCCATAGAGGAAGTCGTCTCCGCCCTTGCCGAGGAACTTGCCCTTCACGGTCGAGCCAAACATGTGATCGGTGCCGGAGGTGCCGACTTCACGGACCTGGCCGAAGAACGTCGCGTAGAAGGCCAGTTCGCTACCGTCCTCCTCGTTGGCGGCGCCGAACGCCGCTTTGAGAACCTGCTTTACCGTGAGCGAGTAGCCCGATCCGGTCATCACCTTGACGTCGCCCTTGTAGACGTCGAAGGCGGTGACGGTGCCCCGGTCGACGACATCGCCATCGAGGATGAACGTGCCCGTGAAGACGACCTTCGCGCCGCCGCCGCTGAACTCCTAGGTCGTCGTGGTCGCGAGGCCTTCCGCTCCCCCCAGCGCCGACTGGAGGTCGCCCGCCGGAAAGGCCTCGGCAACGAGATGTCTTGCAACCGGGAGTGCCATCGTCCACCGCTCCTGACCTCGGGGCGCAGAGCCCGAGCGACAGGCCTGGACCCATCCGGGCGCGGGTGCAGTGACGTGGGTCACACCCGGCGCCCGTGGGCGACGCGACGGCAGATCGCCCGGCGCGAGCGCGGGGCGACGGCCTCAGGCGAGGAGCCGCCGCGCCTCGGCGCCGGTGAGCGGTGCCGGCCGTTCCACGCTCGAGCGGATGCGGACGTGGCGGCGCTCGGCGGCGGCGACGAGGATCGACTCCATCACGTCGACGACATGGGCGGCGAGCCGGCCGGAGCAACGTGGCTCGCGGTTCCGGTTGGCGGCGTCGACGAGGTCGGCGACGCCGAGCATCCGGTAGTTGGCCCGTGTCGGCTCCCTCGCCGGCCAGTTCGGCGCGCCGAAGGCCTCCGTGGCGGTATCGACCAGCTCGTAGTCGCCGGCGCCGACCGAGGTCGCGATCGTGCCGCCGAAGAAGTTCGGGTCCGGGATCAGCATCGTGCCCTTCTCGCCGTAGAGCTCGATGGGATTGGGATGGCCGTGCTTCCACACGTCCCAGCTCGCACCGAGCGTCACCTGGGCGCCGTTCGCGAACTCCATCACGGCGCTGACCGTGGTCGGCGTGCTTACCTTGACCGACTTGCCCTTCATCGGCCCCTCGGCCGAGACGGTGCGGGTCGGGAAGCCCTTCTTGGCCATCGCCACCACGCCCTTCACCGGGCCGAGCAGGCTGATCAGTGTCGTGATGTAATACGGCCCGATGTCGAAGATCGGTCCCGCGCCCGGCTTGAAGAAAAAGCCCGGATTGGGGTGCCAGTGCTCCATGCCGTGGCTCATCACATAGGCGGTGCCGGCGACGACCGGTCCGATGGTGCCCTTGTCGATGAGCCGGCGGGCGAGCTGGGCGCCGCCGCCGAGGAAGGTGTCGGGGGCGCCGCCGAGCTTGACATTGCGCCGGTCGGCCTCGGCGACCAGCTTCTTCGCCGCCGCCGCGGAGAGTGCGAGCGGCTTCTCGGTATAGGCGTTCTTGCCCGCCGAGAGGATCGCGAGCGTCACGTCGTAGTGGGCGGCGGGGATGGTGAGGTTGATGACGGTGTCGATCTCGTCGCTCGCGAGCAGGCGGTCGACGCTCATCGCCGCGACGCCGTACTTCTCCGCCTTCGCCCTGGCGAGCGGTACCTTGATGTCGGCGCAAGCGACGATCCCGACGCCCTTGAACAGCGGCGCGAACTCGAAATAGGTATCGGAGATGTTGCCTCAGCCGATGATGCCGATGCGATTGGTCCTGGCCATTGCCGTCAGCCCTTCTTCCGGCCCGCGAGGCCGGCGAGATAGTCGTAGGAATTGCGGGCGAAGCCCTGCCAGTCCGACGGGTTGTCGTTCTCGAGCACGAGGAGGTCGCAGCCCGAGGCGGCGATGATCGGCCACAGGCCCGGCCAGTCGATCGTCCCCGCGCCGAGGTCGGTCCAGCCGTCGTCCGCCGTCACGCCGGGCGGTGCGGTGTCCTTGACGTGGAAGGCGACGATCTTGCCGGGGAAGCGGGTGAGCTCTGCGGCGATGTCGGCGCCCGAGCGTGCGATCCAGCCGACATCCGGCTCGTAGTAGATCCCCGGCGCCGAAATCAGCGCCTCGATCGGCCGGAACCCGTCGGCGAGCGGCTCGTATTCGAATGCATGGGTGTGCCAGGCGAGCTTCAGGCCGCGCCCGGCAAGGGTGGCGACGTTGTCGCTCAGGGTGGCGGCGAAATCCTGCCAGGCGGCGCGGCTCGTCGGCCGCTGCTCCTCGGGGAGATACGGGAGAACGGCGGCCTCGAGGCCCAGCGTCTCGGCGATGCCGATGAAGGCCTCGCGGTCGGAGAGGAGCAGGTCGACCGGCAGGTGCGCGGTGGGGCACTTGAGGCCGACGGCGTCGATCTTCTTCCGGAAGCCGGCGGCGTCGTCACCGAAGGCGCCGCGATAGGGCTCGACGGCGTCGAAGCCGATGGCGGCGAGGGTCTCGAGCTGCGGCTCGAGCGGCAGGAAATTCCGCGCGCTGTAGAGCTGGAACGAAATCCGATAGTCGGTCATTTCAGGTCTTCTTCTTTCGTCTGGTGGTGGGCCGTGGAGGCGGCCCTCAGAGGCGTTCGCCGCTGCCGGCGTCGAACAGGGAGGCATGGTCGGGCTGGAACCAGGCCTGGAGCGTCTGGCCGGGCTGGAAGGTATCGTCGGGGCCGATCCGCACCGAGACCGTAGGGCCCCCGACGGTCCCCCATAGCAGGGAATCGGCGCCCATGGGATCGATCAGGCTGACCGTGACCGGCAGGGCAGACGGCCCGCCCGAGGCCTTCACGTCCATCTGTTCGGGGCGGACGCCGAGCACCGCCTTGCGACCGTCGCCGGGCGGGGCGGCGAAGGCGTAGCCGTCGAGGCGCACGAGGGCGCCGTCAGGCAGTCGCAGCGCCGGGGAGCCGCCGTCGCCGGAGAGCTCGCCCTCGACGAAGTTCATCGACGGCGAGCCGACGAAACCCGCGACGAAGCGGTTGACCGGCCGGCGATAGATCTCCTTGGGAGGCGCGAGTTGCTGGATGACGCCGCCATGCATGACCGCGACCCGGTCGGCGAGGGTGAGCGCCTCGATCTGGTCGTGGGTGACGTAGATCATCGTCGAGCCGAGCTGGCCATGCAGCTTCTTGATTTCGACGCGAAGCTCGGTGCGCAGCTTGGCGTCGAGGTTGGAGAGGGGCTCGTCGAAGAGGAAGACGTCGACGTCGCGCACCAGCGCCCGGCCGATCGCGACGCGCTGGCGCTGGCCGCCGGAGAGCTCGGCCGGGCGGCGCTGGAGCAGCGGCTTGATCTGGAGCAGCGAGGCCGCCTTCTCGACGCGCCGGGCGATCTCGTCCTTCGGCACCCTGGCGACGCGGAGGCCGAAGGTCAGGTTCTTCTCGGCCGTCATCCGCGGGTAGAGGGCATAGGACTGGAACACCATGCCGATGCCGCGGTCCTTCGGTTCCTCCCAGGTAACGTTCTTGCCGTCGATCCAGACCTGGCCCGCATTGATGTCGAGAAGCCCGGCAATGGCGTTGAGCAGTGTCGACTTCCCGCAGCCCGACGGCCCGAGGAGGACGATGAACTCCCCGGCATTCACCTCGAGATTGAGGTCCTTGAGCACCTGGAGGTGGCCGAAGGCGACACCGAGATTCCTGATCGATACCTCGGCCACGGCTCTATCCTTTCACGGCGCCGGCGGCGATGCCGCGCACGAACCATCGTCCCGAGATGAAATACACGGCGAGCGGCACCGCGGCGGTGAGGATCGTCGCCGCCATGTTGACGTTGTATTCGCGCACGCCGGTCGTCGTGTTGACGATGTTGTTGAGCTGCACCGTCATCGGCCAGTTCGAGCGTCCGGCGAAGACCACGCCGAACAGGAAGTCGTTCCAGATGCCGGTGACCTGGAGGATCACCGCGACGATGGTGATGGGCACCGACATCGGCAGCATGATCATGAAGAAGATGCGCCAGAAGCCGGCCCCATCGACGCGCGCCGCCTTGAAGAGCTCGACCGGCAGTGAGGCGTAGAAGTTGCGGTAGAGCAGCGTCAGCAGCGGCATGCCGAAGATCGTGTGGATGATGATGATGCCGGGCAGCGTCGCGAAGAGGCCGACGCTGGAGAGCCCGATGATCAGGGGGTAGATCACCACCTGGTAGGGCACGAACGCACCGAAGACGAGGAGCGCGAACAGGAGGTTCGCTCCGCGGTAGGGCCAGTAGGTGAGCGCGTAGCCGTTGATCGAGGCGCAGACGATCGAGACGATCACGCTCGGCACGGTGATCTTGACCGAGTTCCAGAAGCCGGGCGCGAGGCCGTTGCAGTCGAGGCCCGTGCAGGCGTGGAACATCGCGTCGACCCAGGGCTGGAACGTCGGGTCGGAAGGCAGCCCGAACAGGTTGCCGAGCCGGATCTCCGGCATCGTCTTCAGCGACGTGACGATCATGATGTAGAGCGGCACCAGGAAGAACACGGCCGCCACGACCAGGAAGGCGTAGACGCCGATCCGCCCGGGGGAGAGGCGTCGCGGCTTCGGGCCCTGCGGCGCCTCGGCCGCTCTCGCGGGCAGGGTGGCGGCGGTGGCGGTCATGTCGCGCGCGCTCATGCCGTGGCTCCCGCCGGTTTGCGTTTGCGCCGCCACAGCAGGATGCCGCCGATCGCGATGACGATGAGGACCGGCAGGAGCATCATCGTCGCCGCCGCCATGCCCATCCCGACGTTCTGCCGTACGGTGATCAGCTGGATGACGAACACCGCCGGCATGGTCGTCGCGTAGCCGGGACCGCCGCCGGTCATGGCGATCACCAGATCATAGACGCGGACGACGTTGACGCACTGGAGGACGAAGGCGGTGGCGACCGCGCCGCGCATCATCGGCAGGCCGATGAAGAGATAGGCGCGCCAGTTCGGGATGCCGTCGACCTTCGCCGCCTTCCAGATTTCCTGGTCGATGCCGCGCAGCCCGGCGAGCAGGATCGCCATGGTGACGCCGGCGCCTTGCCAGATACCGGCGACGACGAGGCCGTAGATGGCGAGCCGGGGGTCGACGAGCGGTGCGAAGCTGAAGCTCTCCCAGCCCATGTTGCGCATCGCCGACTGGAGGCCGAGATTGGGGTCGAGCGCCCACTGCCAGACCAGGCCGGTCACGATCAGCGACATCGCGAAGGGGTAGAGGAAGATCGAGCGGAAGGTGTCTTCCTGGCGGATCCGCTGGTCCATGAAGACCGCGAGCAGGTAGCCGAAGACGAGATTGAAGCCGATCGACAGCCCGCCGAAGATCCAGATGTTCTGGACGGCGACGAGCCAGCGGTCCGTCGCCCAGAGGCGGCGGTACTGGAGGAGGCCGACGAAGTCCCAGTTCGGGAACAGCTTCGACGAGGTGAAGGACCACAGCACCGAGAAGCCGATGCCGATGACGAAGACGCCGACCGATACGAGGATCATCGGCAGCGTGCCGACGATGGCGTTGGCCTGGAAGCGTCGCCTTCGCGGCGTGGGGATCGTCGTCGTGGTCACGGTCCTGCCGAGCGCTCGAGGGATCGGAGAGGCCTGGCCCGGGCTGGTGGCTGGGGAAACAGCCATCGGCGCCTCTTGCGGACCACGGGAGACCGAGGGTCCGTCGTGCGGCTATTCCGCCCGGGCGTCCGGGCGCCGCCTTGGGGTGCGGCGCCCGGCTTGCTCTGCCTCGTCGGTCCTAGTCCGACAGCTCGATGATCTGGGCGAAGCTGGCGGCCGCGGCCTCCGGCGTCACCGAATCGTCGGCGAAGAAGTTCGCCACCAGCTCGTTGATCTGCTGGTTGGTGTTCTCGGTGATGTAGCGGTTGGTCGCCGGCACGATCTTGTCCGGGTCTTCGACCGCCTGCAGCGCCTTCTGCATGCACGGATCGGCCGTCGACATGTCGACGTCGGCGCGGACCGGCATCGAGCCCTTGGCGTTGTTGAAGGCGACCTGGACCTCGGGGCTGATGATCAGCTGGGCGAGGCGCTTCTGGGCAGCCTCGACCTCGGGATCGCTCTGCTTGAAGAACACGAAGATGTCGCCGTCGGTGGAGACCAGCGGCTGGTCCTCGTTGAGCCCGATCATGCAGCCGAAGTCCTCGACGCCGGTCATCCCGGCCGCTGCGAACTCGCCGCGCGCCCAGTCGCCCATCACCTGGAGGCCGGCCTGGCCGGTGATGACCATGTTGGTCGTGTCGTTCCAGTTGCGATTGGCGTAGCCGTCGTCGGCGAGCTCCTTCAGGGCGCGGAGATCGGTGAACACCTGCACCATCTCGGGGCCGCCGGCGAGGGCCGCGTCCTTGTCCTCATACATCCTGTTGCGATCCGCGACGCCGAGCGCCTCGGTGACCATGTTCTGGAAGAGCAGCTGGATCTGCCAGCCATTGCCGTCGCCGCCGATGGCGAACGGGATGATGCCGGCCTCGGCCAGTTGCGGCGCCGTCTCGATGAACTCCGCAAATGTGCGCGGCTCGGGCACGCCCGCCTTCTCGTAAGCGTCCTTCGAATACCACGCCCAGTAGTTCGAGTGGATGTTGACCGGCACGCACCACCACTGGCCGTCGATCAGGCAGGCGCCGTTGATCTGCTTGGGGCGGATCACGCCTTCCCAGTCGCCTTCGGTGGCGATGTCGGTCAGTTCGAGAAGCTGGCCGTTGGCGATGAGCTCCTCATACTGACGGCCGGGGTTGAACTGCGCGGCCGCCGGCGGATCCCCGCCGAGCACGCGCTGCATCACCGTGGCGCGGGCGGTCTCGCCGAGCGCGATGGCGCTGTCCACCCACTTGTCGCCCTGGCCGTTGTTGTCGAGGGCCTTGGCGAACTCGCCGACGGCCGCGGCCTCGCCCTTCGATGTCCACCAGTGGATCACCTCGATCTCGGCGGCACTCGCAAACGTCGGCGCGAGCAGGGCTCCGAACGCGGCCATGCCCATCAGTTTCTTGCGAAGCGTCATGTGTCTTCCTCCCTTGGCGCCACGCGCCTTGCGTGAACGATCGATCCTTCCGCGCCCCCGGCATGAGCCGGCGACGTAATCGATTACATTGGTCCCGCGAGAACGCGGGGCGTTTCCTGCTTTCCGACGTCTACGGT
>JAEZEN010000413.1 GCA_023433185.1 Pseudomonadota bacterium
CGCTACGACAATCCCGTCTTCGGTGCGACCGAGGTGGTCGCGGAGGGCGACGCGCTGATCGCGAGCGTGGCGACGGGCGCGACGCTGCGTCTCGATCCGTGGGACGGCAGCGTCTACACGTTGACGCTGCTGCCCGAGGGCGAGATGGCGACCCTTGCCCCCAATCTCGGTCCCGGACCGCTGGGTTTCGCCGCGTTCGGGGTGGATGCCGGCGGCAAGACCGACCGCTTCCGGGTCACCTTCTTCCAGGAGCCGCGCGAATACCTGTTCGTGCGGCAATAGCGGGCCGGCGTCACGCCGGGATCGTCACCGAGACGCGGAGGCCGCCGAGCGGGCTGGTCGCGAGACGGATGTCGCCGCCGTGGCTCCGCGCCACGTCGCGGGCGATCGAGAGGCCGAGGCCGGTGCCGCTCTCGTCGAGATTGCGCGCCTGGTCGCCGCGGTAGAAGGGCTTGAACACCTCCTCCCGCTCCTCCGCGGGGATGCCGGGGCCGTCGTCGTCGACGAAGACGGTCAGGAAGCCGTGTTCGTGGATGCCGGTGACGACGACACGGGTCCCGTGGCGGCAGGCGTTCTTGACGAGATTCATCAGGCAGCGCTTGAAGCCCTGCGGACGGAGCTTGACGATCGGGTCGCCGGTGAAGGTCATTACGGTCTCGTGGCCGGTGATCCTTGCCTCGGCGGCGAGTTCGCGCAGCATCACGTCGATGTCGGTCTCCGCCGTCGCCTCGTCGGCATCGCCGCGCGCGAAGGCGAGATAGCCCTCGAGCATCCGGTTCATGTCGTCGATGTCCTTGTTGAGCGGATCGACGTCGACCTTGTGCTCCATGAGGGCGAGCTGCAGTCGGAAGCGGGTCAGGATGGTGCGGAGGTCGTGGCTCACTCCGGCGAGCATGGCGGTGCGCTGCTCGATCTGGCGGTCGACCCGTTCGCGCATGTCGTTGAAGGCGACCGTCGCCGCCCGCACCTCGCGCGCCCCGCGCGGCGGGAAATGCTCGACGGCCCGACCCTTGCCGAAGTCGTCGACGGCGTGGGCGAGGCGGAGGATCGGGCGGATCTGGTTGCGGAGGAAGACGATGGCGATGGCGAGGAGGACGAGGGCGGTGCCGACCATCCACGAGATGAAGATCAGCGAGTTCGAGGCATAGGTCTGGCTGCGCCGCGCGAAGACGCGGAGCGTGTTGTCCGGAAGCTGGATGCGGATCTCGATGAGGTTCGAGCGGCCCACCGTGTCGACCCAGAAGGGCTTGCCGATCTCCCGGGTCAGGGCGCGGCTGAAATTGCGGTCGAGCAGGTCGAAGAACGGCTTCGGCGCGGCCGGGGGCAGGGGGCCCGGCGGCAGCAGCGCGACGTTGAGGCCGAGCCGGCGGCGGGCGATCCGCGTGATCTCGTCGACGCTCGCCTCCTCGGGATTGCGTTCGATCAGGTCGACGACGGCGGCGATGTCGGAGACCACGGCGGCCGACAGGCGTGCCGTCACCTGCTGCCAGTGCTCCTCCATGAACACGAAGGCGACAAGCGCCTGGAGCAGGACGACGGGGGCGATGATGATGATCAGCGACCGGGCGAACAGCCCCTTCGGCATCAGGTCGCCGATGCTGCGTGCGAACCGCCGCCAGGCGGTGCGGACGCCGCGGATCGGCTGCAGCCGGGCCTCCGCCGCAGTCGTCATGAGACCTCGGTCATGGCGCGATCGTCAGCCGGTAGCCGACGCCGCGGACGGTCTGGAGGTAGAGGGGGTTGGCCGGATCCGCCTCGATCTTGCGGCGGAGCCGGTTGATCTGGACGTCCACCGTGCGTTCGCCGGAGGGGCCGTCATTGCCGATCAGGTCCATGCGCGGCACCGTCTCCCCGGGCGCGGCGGCGAAGATGGCCATGATCTGCCGCTCGCGGTCGGTGAGATGGACGGGCTCGCTGCCCTTGCGCAACTCGAGCCGCTCGCGGTGGAAGGTGAACGGCCCGAAGCGCACCACCTCGATCAGCGGCGCCGCCGGGGATTGGCCGCGCTTCAGGATGTTGTTGATGCGCAGCAGGAGTTCGCGGGGCTCGAACGGCTTCGACAGGTAATCGTCGGCCCCGTTCTCGAGCCCCTCGATGCGGCTGTCTGCCTCCGAACGCGCCGTCAGCATCAGGATCGGCACCGCCATGGTCTCGCGGAGACTCCTGGTCAGTTCCATCCCGCTCTCGCCGGGCATCATCACGTCGATGATCAGGAGGTCGAAGGCGAGGCCCGACAGGCGGCGGCGGGCGTCGGCGGCGTTGGCGGCGGCGGTCACGCGGAAGCCGTGTTCGCCCAGATACTTGGCCAGCAGTTCGCGGATGCGGCTGTCGTCGTCGATGATCAGGAGGTGCGGCGCGCTGTCGGCCGCCTGGGTCTCGTAGGGGAGCGTCGACATGACCAGTGTTCCGTCAGTGGTTCAGCCGATGAGCCGGGCGACCTTGTCGCGCTCGCCGGCGTCGATGATGCTGCGGAGGAATCGCTCTGCCGCACCGCGTTCCTCCGGGGTGAGTCCATCGAGTGCCGAGCCAATGCGGCGCTCCTGCGGCGCGAGCAGCCGAAGGGCCAGGGCGCGCCCTGCCTCCGTCGGGTAGAGGAGGCGCTGGCGGCGGTCCTGCGGCCCCTGGACCTGCTCGATGAAGCCGCCGTCGATGAGCTGCTTCAGCACCCGGCCGAGGCTCTGCTTGGTGATCTTGAGGATGTCGAGCAGATCCGCGACGCGAATGCCGGGATGGCGGTTGACGAAGTGGACGACGCGGTGATGCGCCCGGCCGAAGCCGTAGGCCTCGAGTACGGCATCGGGGTCCGAGGTGAAGTCGCGATAGGCGAAGAAGAGCAGCTCGATGAACGGCACCTCGGGGCTCTCCCGGTTCGTCACCGGTTCGCGGATGAGGTTTCCTCCGCGACTGGGCCGTGCCGGGTCCGGATCTGCCTTGAAATTTACGTCAGCCATGTTGACATATTTTTTGTCGCTTGTTACGAAAACGCCAGCAGCGACGAAACAATCGGATACGCTTCCGAGTGGGCGCCGTTTCGATGCATGATGCGTCGCGGCACCATATCGATGAACGGTGCACGAAGCAAAAAGGCCGCCGCCGGCTTGCCCGCCGGGTTCCGAGACGAGCGGCCATCAGGAGGTAGACCATGGCCCAGCCCTTCAGTGATCGTCCCGGCGTCATCTGGTACAACGGCGAGTTCGTCGCGTGGAAGGACGCGACCGTCCACGTCCTGTCCCATGGCCTTCACTATGGCAGCGGCGTGTTCGAGGGCGAGCGCGCCTATGGCGGCACCGTCTTCAAGCTCGACGAGCACACCCGGCGGCTGCATGCCTCGGCGGAGATCCTCGGCTTCGAAATTCCGTACTCGGTCGAGGAGATCAACCGTGCGACCGAGGAGCTTCTCGTCCGGCAGGGCCATGCGGACGCCTATGTCCGCCCGATCGCCTGGCGCGGCAGCGAGATGATGGGCGTCTCGGCCCAGCAGAACCGCATCAACGTCGCGATCGCGGTCTGGGAGTGGCCGTCCTACTTCAAGCCCGAGGAGAAGCTGAAGGGCATCCGGC
>JAEZEN010000440.1 GCA_023433185.1 Pseudomonadota bacterium
GGTCCTCCTCGGTATCGAGTCGGCCAATAATTGCGCCAAACGCAAGTAGTGGTCAAGACAGAGATTGCGATAAACGCAAATAAGGTTTCACGTGAAACGCGAATGTGCGACAAGGGACCGGCACGGAGTCGGCGACGCGAAGAGGAGGTGCGGATGGGCCCGCTTACAACGGCAACACATGCTAGTGTTGCGGACATGAAGGGGAGCGAGGACCTGGCGATCGCGATCGAGGACGCCCGTGTGCGGCACAGCGCTCTGGTCGACTTGGTGCTGGCCGGCGACCAGAAGGCCTCGGCGCTGCTCAGCCTCTATGTCACGATCGGGGTCGCCGCCGCCTCGGGGGCCGCCGCCGGCTTCGCGGGTCTCTCCATCCCGCCGCCACTCGTCGCGGCCCTCCTCACCACGACGCTTGCGATGGTCGCCGGCGCCGGGTTCTGTCTGGCGGCGCTCCGCTCTGCGCCGGTCAATCTGCCGGGCCGTGACGCCGAGTTCTGGCTATGGGCGCTCGACCATGATGGCGTCGACCTGGCCCATGCGACCCGGCAATACCTGGGGAACCTCGCGGAAAAGGGTGCGATGAACCGAGCGCTCAACCTGCGCATGGACCGGGACATCCGGACTGCCCTCTGGGTGGGCGTCGCCTCGCCGGTCGCCGCGCTGGCTGCTGCTGGCCTCGCCGCCCTGCCGGGGCTCTAGCGGGTTTTCGGCGGCCTGCCTTCGTTCTTGCGGGCATCCGTGTCGGGCGGCGGCGGTGGCGGGTCGTCGTCGCGGCGCTTTCCCTGATCCTTGTCCTCGGTCATCTCACCTCACTCCATGTCGTCGGGGATGCGGCCCGATTGGTAGAGGATCGTCGGCGGGCCGTAGTCGCCGGCCTCGGGGTCGGCATCGCGGGAGAAGGCGACGACGCCGGCCACGTCGTCCTGCATGCCGACCGCCATCCTGCGTGCCGCCGCGGCGGACTGGGCGGCGACGGCCGGGCGGGGAATGAGGTTGCCCTCTTCGTCCGCATCGAAGGCCTGGACGACGTAGTAGGTTACGGTGGCCATCCGATCACCATCCGCAGGCCGCTCTCACCGGCTTGACCGCCTCTTCGATGCCGGCGATCTCGAACTCCACCAGGACCCGAGCGCTGTTGAACGGGCGCACCCGTGCCAGGAGGGTGCGTTTTCCAAGCATCTCCTTGATGAACGGGATTGCGGCCGCGCCGCTCCAGAGGCCCAGGGAGCGGTTGTTCGACGACTCGATGAGGTTTCGCTTGAACGCCGGCTCGTCGTCCAGGCGGAAGGTCACTTCGCCGCCGCCATCCATGTCGGCCATCACCGCGCGCTCAAACGTGATGCCGAGCGCCGTGACGTTTTCGACGCAGCGAATCCAGAACGTGGGGCGGATGAGCCGGGACGTCAGGCCGACGGCGACCTCGTCGGTGGCTTCAACGCGCGCGAGCACCAGGGGAGAGTCGTCGATGCGCGAGCGGCTGGTCCGGATCAGCCAAGGCCCGTGAATGATGTCGGCGGCGACGTCGGGCGCATCTGCGGTGGGCTCGGGCTTCGATCGCGCGGCGAGCTGATCGAAGCACTCCAGGCGTTCGTCCGGAGCAGCCAGTCCGGCGCAGTGAAGCATCTCTTCATCCGAGGGCGCGGCGGCGGCGGGCAAGGTCAGCGCGGCGGAGAGGGGCAAGACAAGCCAGGCTTTTTGCACGGGGGTGTCCTTCCCTCCTAGAGGTCGAGCAGCGTCCGGCGCACGCGGCCGACCACCATCATCTTGCGCTTCCGGTCAGGGAAGAGCGGCTCGTTGGCGGGATTCGTCGAGTAGGGGTCGAGGCGCGGGGGTGGCCCCGGGCGCCAGAGCTTGTAGGTCGCCTCGCCCTTCACGGCGAAGACGTAGGCGCGGCCGTTGACCAGCTGGCGGTCGCTGCGGTTGATCACGATGATCGAGCCTTCGGGCGAGATTCGATCCATCGAGTCGCCCTGGACGCGAAGCGCGATGTAGTCACCGGGATCGAGGTCCGGCATGGCGATGAGCTTCTCGGCGCGCGGGGCAGGCGAGCCGGCTTCCGCCATGCGGCCGGCGCTGACCCATGAGACGAGAGGGACCGTCGCGCCCGTCTCCGCCCCGCGGTCTGACGACAGATCCGGCAGCGACGTCCCGAAGAATTCGGCGGCGCGGGAGAGCTCGGCCGCCGTGAGCTCCCGGGGCTTCCCGTCGCGCAGGAGAATACGCGACAACGCTTCCTGCCGGATGCCCATGTGATCGGCGAGCGCCTTCTTGGCGCCCCGCCCCGCCTGCCTCAGGTGCTCGTCGAGCCAGTCCTGGATACGCTGTTTTTCGCTTCGCATCCTGCGATTGTTGCGAAGATCGCAAGCGATTCTATCGCGGAGATCGCAAATTGGCGTTGACCAATGCTTGCGTTTAACGCAAGTTTCTTCGCCATGAATCACCTTGAGCCCGCGCGAACGATCATCGGCAAGCTCGGAGGACCGGAAAAGGTCGCCCGGATCACGGGCCGTCACGTCAGCCGCGTCTATCGCTGGATGTATCCCACCGATCGCGGCGGCACAGGCGGCATCATCCCGCATGGCGAGGCCCGGAAGATGCTCGCCTTCGCGGAGGACGAGGGACTCCCCCTCGCGCCCTCCGACTTCTTCCAAAGCCCGTCTTCCGCAACCGCATAGCCCCCGGTCTCGCCATGTCCGAATCAGCCAAGCGCCTGCCGCTCCAAAAGGCAAACCCCGAGCCCGAACAGGTGTTCGCGGACTCCGAACAACTGGGGGAACAGCCGTTCGGCAAGGTCCGCACGACTGTTCGGGCCGGCGCGCTGCTGAGCCGCGCCGCGCAACGACTCTGGCCGGCCAAGCCGGCCTACCACCTCGCGTTCCAGACGGGCGCCTCGCTGCGCGCCGCCGAGTACTGGATCGCCGGCGAGCGCGAGATGAGCGCCGAGGCCTTCGCGGCGCTTCTCCGCTCCGACGACGGCTTCCACTTCCTCGAGGCGGTGATGACCGCGGTGCCGCCGGCCTCGCGGCCCGGCTGGTGGCGGCGGCTCGCCCGCAATGCCGGCC
>JAEZEN010000476.1 GCA_023433185.1 Pseudomonadota bacterium
GGGCTGCATCGTCAACGGCCCGGGCGAATCCAAGCACGCCGACATCGGCATCTCGCTGCCCGGCACCGGCGAGAGCCCCGCCGCGCCGGTGTTCATCGACGGCCGGAAGGCCGCGACGCTCCGCGGCCCGCGCATCGCCGACGAGTTCGAGGCGATGGTCGCGGCCTATATCGAGCGGCGGTGGGGAGCGAAGGTCGCCACGGAGGCGGCGGAGCAGGGATCGGACCGGGCCGCTCTCTAGCGCCGGCCGCGGATGTAGACGTCCATCTGGACGTGGCCGCCGACCCGGATGCAGGTCGTGGTGCCGGCGACGAGCACGTAGTCGGGGCCGAAGCGGTCGCAATACATCGCCGAGAGCCGGGCCTGCTCCTCCGCTTCGTCCGGGTCGGTCTTTTCGCCGGCGAGATAGGGATCGACGTTGAAGGTTCCCTCGGGAAACAGCTCGGTCTCCTCGGCGGCGGCGGGGAGGGCGCCGGCGATGCCCGCGACGAGGACGATGGCGAGGCATGTGCTCTTCATGGGGCGGACCCTAGCATCCATCCGCTGCCGAGGGGCAGGCCCGGCGGGGATCAACTCTTCCTGATCCCGTCGAGGAACACCCGGTCCATCGTCGCCTTGGCGGCGTCGAAGGTGTCCGCGCCGAGTGCATCGGTGCCGAGCACGGCCCGGATCTGGGTGTCGAAATCGGCATAGTGCTGGGTCGTCGCCCAGATCATGAAGATGAGGTGGTGGGGATCGACCGGCGCGAGCCGGCCGGCCTCGATCCAGCCCTTGATGACCGCCGCCTTCTCGTCGACCAGCGTCTTCAAGCGGCCCGCGAGCGTGGCGCCGAGAACCGGCGCGCCCTGCAGGATCTCCATGGCGAAGAGCCGCGAGGCCTTGGGGTTGTCGCGGCTCATCTCGAGCTTGCGGTCGACATAGGCGGCGATCTCGGTCGCCGGGTCGCCGGCCGGGTCGAGATGCTCGAGCGGCTCGAGCCACATCTCGTGGGTGCGCTCCAGCACCGCGAGGTAGATGTCCTCCTTGCGGCGGAAGTAATAGAGGAGGTTGGGCTTGGTCATGCCGGCCAGCGCCGCGATCTGGTCGACGGTGGCGCCGCGATAGCCCCAGGTCGAGAACACCTCCAGGGCGGCGTCGAGAATGCGCTCCTCGTTCTCCTCCTGGATGCGGGTGCGGCGCCGCGTGCGCTGGGCGCGGGCGGGATTCATGGGGCAGGCCAGAACCTGGGGGCAGGCCAAGACCTCACTTGTGGAGCCTGACCATCGCGTTGGTTCCGAGCAGCGCGGCCCCCTCCCAGCCACCCCCTTACAGGGGGAGGGGTCGCCCCGCGAACGTACGCGTGCAGACGCCGGTGCCGGCCTTGCTCGGGCGGTTCGACCCGCATCTCCTCCCCCCGAAAGGGGGAGGTCGGGAGGGGGTCGATCCGCGATGCCATCCATCCCATCGGGCGGTTCCATCCACGCCGCGGCGTTCCGCGGCACCTTGCCCCTTGAGCGGGGTATTGAAGTTGTCTAGGCTTTCCCTTGACCAAATGGTCAGGAATCCCGTCTTGTCCTAGTGGAATTGCCGCGCCCGGGCAAATGGCCCGTAAGCCGCGCGACGCAAGCCGAGGCGGCGGGACGAGCAGGGAAGATGACGATGGCGCGTGCCGATTCGACCGCCGAGAAGATCGCCCCGCAGGGCCTCTCGACCAACAACCTCGAAGCCTTCTGGATGCCTTTCACGGCGAACCGCCAGTTCAAGAAGGCGCCGCGGCTGCTGGTCAAGGCCGAGGGCATGAACTACTGGACGCATGACGGGCGGAAGGTGCTCGACGGCTCGGCGGGCCTCTGGTGCGTCAATGCCGGCCACGGCCGGGCGCAGATCGCCGATGCGGTGAGCGAGCAGATCCGCACGCTCGACTACGCTCCGGCCTTCCAGATGGGCCACCCCAACGTCTTCGAGCTCGCCGCCCGGCTCGTCACCTACATGCCGCCGGGCCTCGACCACGTGTTCTTCACCAATTCGGGGTCGGAGTCGGTCGAGACCGGCCTCAAGATCGCGCTCGCCTACCAGCGCGTCCGCGGCGAGGGCTCGCGCACCCGCCTCATCGGCCGCGAGCGCGGCTATCACGGGGTCAATTTCGGCGGCATCTCGGTCGGCGGCATCGTCAACAACCGCAAGCACTTCGGCACGCTCCTGTCCGGCGTCGACCACATCCGCCACACCCACGACATCGCGAGGAACGCCTTCTCGCGCGGCCAGCCCGTGCATGGCGGCGAGGAGATGGCGAACGACCTCGAGCGGGTCATCGCCCTCCACGACGCCTCGACCATCGCCGCGGTCATCGTCGAGCCGGTGGCCGGCTCGACCGGCGTCCTGATCCCGCCGAAGGGCTATCTGGAGCGGCTCCGGGCGATCTGCGACCAGCACGGCATCGTGCTCATCTTCGACGAGGTCATCACCGGCTTCGGCCGCCTCGGCACGCCCTTCGCGGTCGACTACTTCGGCGTCACGCCGGATATCGTTCTGACCGCCAAGGGCGTCACCAACGGCGTCGTGCCGATGGGCGCGGTGTTCGTGAAGAAGGAGATCCATGAAGCCTTCATGAACGGCCCCGAGCACCTCATCGAGTTCTTCCACGGCTACACCTATTCGGGCAACCCGGTGTCGTCGGCGGCGGGCCTCGCCACCCTCGACATCTACGAGCAGGAAGGCCTGCTCAACCGCGGCGCCGAGATTGCCGACTACTGGG
>JAEZEN010000548.1 GCA_023433185.1 Pseudomonadota bacterium
CCCGGGCGCGCCAACGGGGTGGCGTCCGCCCGGCCATTAACTCCTCGTCAAGGTTAATCGCTCATCAATGACTCATCGAAAGACGCCGAATCTCTTGAACTCGATCAGGCGGCTAGGTCGGCGACAGTTTTGTCGCGTGGGGTGGAGTACCGCGCCGATGGTGCGATCGACTGTGCGACATACGTCGCAGCGGCCCGTGCTTCGGCGGCCGCGACCGGAACGGCCGACGATGATGATCCGCATGCTGCTCGCGGGCGTGGCCCTGTCCCTCTCTTCGACGGAGCTGACGCACCTCGCCGGCCCGCGTGATGGAGGAATTGCGGCGGCCAAGGCGGCGATCGCGGCGGAGTTCGCGGCCCGACACGCGGCACTCGCCGAGGACACTGCGTCCTCGGGACAGGCCCCCGTGCGGGTCATCCGACGCGACGAGATCAGCGCCGGCTACATCCAGACGGTGGGGCTCTTCGACCCCGCGGAGGCCGAGCCGACCTATCCCCGCTCCGCCTTCGTGTTCACGCCCTGGCTCGAACCGAAGACGATGGTCGCGACCGCGGACCCGAAGCCGCGCGCAAGGCCGGCGCATGAGCCGGGCGGTGAATCACCCTCCGGCCCGGCGGAGGCCGGCGGCGCCGACTCCATTGCGGTCGCCTACGCGCCGAGCGACGATGGCGTGTCCGGAGCGCCCTTCCATGCGGTGATCCGCGAAGCCGCCGGCAACCCGAACGTGGTGCTGCCGGACGCACCCGCCACGCATGCGTGGGTCAACAACGCCCTGCCCGCAAGCGCCGAGTCGGCGAGCGAACTCAAGTGCCTCTCGACGGCGATCTACTTCGAGGCACGCGGCGAGCCGGAGGACGGCCAGCTCGCCGTGGCGCAGGTCGTCCTCAACCGGGTGAAGAACCCGACCTATCCCAACACCATCTGTGGTGTCGTCTACCAGAACAAGTCGAAGCGGAACCGCTGTCAGTTCTCCTTCGCCTGCGACGGCCGCCCCGAACGCGTCACCGACAAGGTGGCATGGGCGAAGGCCGAGGACCTGGCCCGCCGTTCGGTCGAAGAACAGAAGGAGACGTTCCTCGAGGAGGTCGGCTCCGCCACCCACTATCATGCCACCTATGTCAGGCCGCGCTGGGCGAGCCGGATGACGCGGACCGAAAGCATCGGCCGGCACATCTTCTACAATACCCGCCGCGGCGGCTGGAGCTGAGCGTTCGTCCGGAACCGGATCGCCGTTCGGCCGTTTCATCCCCTGCACCCCCAGGAACGCAGGAGGATTGACATGGTCGTGGTGAAGCGACCGCCGAGCCCGGACTACGGACCCGAGGTAGAAGTCGGCGACAAGGTGATCACGCCGGCGCCGAACGCACGGCAGGGGCTTGCCCAGCACAATGTCCGGAATATCCTGATCGTCAGCACCGTCAGCGTCGTGGTGCTATTCGGACTGATCTATCTGCTGTTCTTCGCCGGCTGAGCCCCGGGTTGACCGGGTTGGCGGTATCCGAACCGGATGGCATGGAGCGCGATGCGTGGGGAAGGCGCGCACGCATCGCTCCGGCGGATCGGCTCTTGCCGACCCGGGTGTGTGCCCGTTTCTCCGCACTCGCCTGCTTCGCGCCCGCCATCACACGCGGATGTCGAGCCCCAGGTCGAGCGCCGGCGCGGAGTGTGTGATCCAGCCCGACGAAATGTAATCGACTCCCGCTTCAGCGACCGCCGCGACGGTCTCGTGGGTGATCCGGCCCGAGGCCTCGATCACGGCCCGCCCGGCAACGACGCGCACCGCCTCGCGGAGCGTCTCCGGGTCCATGTTGTCGAGCATCACCACGTCGGGACGCGCCTCGAGAGCGTCCCGGAGCATCGCGAGGGAATCGACCTCGACCTCGATCCGCACCATGTGCCCGACATGGGCGCGTGCCCGCTCGATCGCCGGCACGACCCCGTCGGCGACGGCGATGTGGTTGTCCTTGATCAGCACCGCATCGTCGAGACCGTACCGGTGGTTCCAGCCCCCGCCGCAGCGGACAGCGTACTTCTCGAAGGTGCGCAGCCCGGGCAGCGTCTTCCGGGTATCGCAGATGCGTGCCTTCGTATGGGCCACGGCGTCGACCAGCCGGGCCGTCGCAGTGGCGACGCCGGAGAGATGGCAGAGGAAGTTGAGCGCGACGCGCTCGCCGGAAAGGATCGCCCGCGCCGGGCCGGAAACCCGCGCCGCGATGTCGCCCGCGGCGATCCGCTCGCCGTCCCGCATCAGCGCCTCGAACCGGACCGCCGGGCCCACCTCCCGGAACGCCGCCTCGGCCAGCGCCAGACCGGCGAGGGCGCCGGCATCCCGCGCAGCGAACACGGCCTCGGCGCGGGCCTCGGCGGGGATCGTGGCCGCCGATGTGATGTCGCCGGCTCGGCCGAGATCCTCGCGGAGCGCCGCCCGCACCGCATCCGTGACGATGAGCGGCGGCAGGGCCGGAAGGTCCCTGTTCATCCCTGGACCCCCAGCGCCCGGTGCGACACCCGGTGCGCCACCGTTCCCCCTCCGGCGATGCGCTCCGCATCGGCGTGGGTGATGAAGGTGCGGTGGCGCCATGCGGGGTCGGGCTCGGGGAAATCCGAGCGGTAGTGGCCGCCGCGGCTCTCGGTGCGGGCGAGCGCTGCCGCGGCGATCAGCCTCGCCGTCGCCAGCATGTTGCGGAAGCGGGTCGAGCGGTCGCGCTCGGCCAGAGCGTCCATGGC
>JAEZEN010000024.1 GCA_023433185.1 Pseudomonadota bacterium
GGCCGGGCCGCCGCCATTGGCCATGGACTGGCGGACGTCGACGACGCAGAGCCGGCGGATCGGGCCGTTGCCCGCGGCCATCGCCTCCAGCCAGGCCCAGACGCCGGGCGTCTCCCTCGCTTCCTCCGGCAGGATCAGCGCCATGCCGCCCTCGGGCAGGGTCACGAGCTGGGCGTTGAACAGATAGGATTTCACCGCGTCGGCGAGGCTGACCACGCTCGCCGGCACCTCGACGATCTCGGCCGCGGGCAGCAGGCGCCGAAGGTCAGCGTAAAAGGCCGCCTTGTTGGCGAAGGCCTGTTCGTGGGCGAACAGGACATGCGCGTTGGCGACCGCGACCACGTCGTTGTGAAAGGCGCCCGCGGCGATTGCCGCCTCGGACTGCTGGACGAACAGGGTCCGCGCCGGATCAAGGCGGTGGACGCGGGCGACGGCGCGCGACGCCTCGAGATGCTGGCGCGCGGGGAAGGGACCGCCGCTGACACCGTAGACGAACACCTCCACGCCCGGCTCGCCATGGCCCGCGCAGAGCCGCATGTGATTGGCCGCGCCCTCGTCGCCGAAGGTCGCCGGCACCGGCTCGTGCACCTCGAAATGCGCCGCGTCGGCGAAGGCCAGCCGGAGCTGGGCGAGCGTCTCCGGCCATTCGTGGCTGCGGTGCGCCATGGTGCGGAGGTTGGCGACGGTGAGGTGGCAGCGGCCGTCGGTCGTGTCAGGAGCGGGTGAGACGGTCGCGGCATTGGCCGCCCACATCGCCGAGGCGGAGAAAGCGGGCGCGCGCAGGTTCTCCGCCTCTTCCATCGTCGTGCCCAGCGCGGTCAGCCAGTCCCGGTTTGGCCGCCGGTGCGGGAGCAGCACGCCCTGGGCAAGGCCGAGATCGAGATTGTGGCGCATCTTGGCGATGCCCTGCAGTGCCGCCTCGCGCGGGAAGGCGGTGTTGCCGGCATTGGCGGTGGCCGCGAGATTGCCGAGGCTGAGCCCCGCATAATTGTGGCTCGGGCCGACGATGCCGTCGAAATTGATCTCGGTCAGCGCCATGGCGTCAGCGCCCGATCGCGAGGAAGCTGTCGCCCGGCTTCAGTCCGAGCAGGGCGGCGTCGGCGGCGTGGAGCGTGACGGCGCCGTCGGGCGCCGCGCGGACATGGGCGAAGGCCGCGGTGAAGTCGCCGAGCTTGCCCGAGGCGACCAGCATCCGTTCGCCGCCTTCCTCCTCCGACAAATCGGACAAGGTAAATTCGAGAGCGTCGGCGACCGTCCTGATCTCGTCGGTCTTGGCCGACATGGTCGGGCCGCCGTCGAAAATGTCGATATAGCCTTCGCAGTCGAAGCCCTCGCGCTCGAGCATGCGCATGGCCGCCTCGCCGCTCGGATGGGGCTTGCGCATCACCGCCAGCGCCTCCGGAGAGAGCATTGCGGTGTAGATCGGGGTCTTGGGCATCAGGTCGGCGATGAACTGGGTGCCGTGCATGGCGTTGAACGCGTCGGCCTCGGCGAAGCCCATGCCGAAGAAGCGCCCGGCGATGGCGTCCCAGAAGGGCGAGTTGCCCTGCTCGTCGATCACCCCGCGAAGCTCGGCGACGACGACGTCGGCGAAGCGCTCGCGATTGCGGCGGATGAAGAGATAGCGGCTGCGGGCGAGCAGCGGGCCCAGGCCGAGCCCGCTCGCCCGCGCCTCCGGATGGAGGAACAGCCCGCCGACTTCGGAACAGTCGTTGAAGTCGGTGCAGAGCGTCAGCATTTCCGTCCGGAAGGTGCGGTTGAGCTCCGGCGAGGTCTGGGTCAGCTTGGAGATCCGGTAGGAATAGAAAGGCTGCTCGACGCCGATCCGGCTGAACACCTGGCAGGTGCCGCAGGCCTTCCCGGTCTCGGCATTCTCCAGCATGAATACGAACAGGTCGCCCTCGGGCGATCCGGTCTCGCTGGCGAAGGCCGCCTCCGACCGGGCCAGCCGGGCGACGAGCGCGCCCTTGTCCTGGGGCAGGTTCGTGAAGCCCCCGCCGGTGAGCAGCGCCATCTCGTAGATCGAATCGAAATCGGCGGCGCGCGCCGGGCGTACCCTGAAGCTCACAGCCCTTCAGCCTCCCCGTAAGCGAGGCGCAGGATCGTCAGCGCCGACAATTGCGCGCGCTCGACCAGACTTTCCACGATCAGGAACTCCTCCTCCGAATGAATGGCCCCGCCGCGCGCGCCCATCGTGTCGACCACGGGGACGCCGCAGGCCGCGATGTTGTTGCCGTCGCAGACGCCGCCCGTGTCGCGCCAGCTAATCTGCTGGCCGAGATCGGCGCCGGCGCGCCGGACGAGCTCGAACAGGTTCGCGGCTTTCGGGTCGACCGGCTTGGGCGCCCGGCCGAAGCCGCCATGGACGTGGACCGCGACGTCGTGCCTCGCCGCCACCGCAGCGACCGCCTCGTCCAGCAGCGCCTGGGCGCTGGCCTGCAGTTCGGGCGTGCGCGGCCGCATGTTGACGCGCAGCACGGCATGGTCGGGCACGACGTTGTTCGGCCCGCCGCCGTCGATCTTCGCGGGGTTGACGGTGAGCCCGTCCTGCCGCGCCGCGGCCAGGCGCAGCGCCAGATCGGCGGCGGCGAGGACGGCGTTGCGGCCGTCCTCGGGATTGCGTCCCGCATGGGCGGAGCGGCCGGTGATGCGGATCGAGAAATTGCCGCTGCCGGGCCGCGCACCGGCGAGCGTGCCGTCGGGCAAAGCGGAGGGTTCGTAGGTGAGGGCGGCCGACTTGCCGGCGGCGGCGGTGGCGAGCAGGGCCGCGGACCCGGGCGAGCCGACCTCCTCGTCGGAGTTGATCACCACCTCATAGCCCAGCTGCGGCACGCCGGCGCCTTCGACCGCGCGCAAGGCCGCAAGCATCACCGCGAGGCCGCCTTTCATGTCGGCGACGCCGGGGCCGCCGAGCACGCCCTCCTCGCGCCAGAACACCTTCTGGAAGGCGTGGTCGGCGCCGAACACCGTGTCCATATGGCCGGTGAAGAGCAGCTGCACCGGCGCCTCGGGGCGGACCCGGACG
>JAEZEN010000150.1 GCA_023433185.1 Pseudomonadota bacterium
GCCCGGCTCGCCGCTCTCCTCGTCGCCGATGAACGCGGTGACGATGTCGCCCTTGAGCGGCACGTCCTTCAGCCCGTGAACTGCCTCGATCGCTGCCGCGATGCCGGCCTTCAGGTCGGCCGCGCCGCGCCCCCAGATCGCGCCGTCGACCTCGCCGGCGCCGAACGGATCCTCGCGCTCCGTGCCCGCCCAGCGCTCCCGCCAGCCGCGGGCATGGACGACGTCGGTATGGCCGATGAGCATCAGCGTTGGACCGCCGCCGGTTCCCTTCCGCCGCCCCCGGATGTTCGGCCGGCCGGGCAGGAAATCGTCGACCACGATGTCGCCGAAGCCCGCCGCCGGCAGGCGCCCGGCAAGGTAGGACACGACATTGGCCTCGTCGCCGGTGACGCTTGCCCGTCCGATCAGGCCGCGCAGGGTGGCGCGTGCGCGTTCACGGTCGATCGGCGGGGCGTCAAGGTGCATGGGGCAGGCGCCTCGGTTCGACACCCCGTCGATCTACGGTGCGCCTGCCGGTGTCGTCAACCCGGGCCAATGCCTTCGCCAGGACAGATAAAGGGATCGGCCCGCGCAGGCGGCGGGCCCGAGATGGTGCTGCCGGACACGCGGCCCGGCAGCGGCTTCAGCGACCGGCTCTATTCGGCGGGAACGAGCGCCGAGCTTCCAGCGCCGTGCGGCGGCGCCTGGCGCGTGGCGCCGGTGCGGGCATAGGTTGCATAGAGCATCAGCCCGACGAAGGTCAGCCCGCCGACGAGGTTGCCGATCACCGTCGGGATCTCGTTCCAGATCAGGTAGTCCGCGACCGAGAAGTCGCCGCCGAGCAGGAGTCCGGTCGGGAACAGGAACATGTTCACGATCGAGTGCTCGAAGCCCATGTAGAAGAACACCATGATCGGCATCCACATGGCGATGACCTTGCCGCTGACGGTCGTCGACATCATCGCCGCGACGACACCGGTCGAGACCATCCAGTTGCAGAGCACGGCGCGCAGGAACAGCGTCAGCATGCCGGCGGCGCCGTGGGCTTCGTAGCCGAGGGTGCGGCCCTCGCCGATCGCGCCGAGCGCCTTGCCCACCGGGCCGGGCTCGATCGAGAAGCCGTAGGTGAAGATGACCGCCATGATCACCGCGACCGTCAGCGCGCCGGCGAAGTTGCCGACGAAGACGAGGCCCCAGTTGCGGAGGACGCTGTTGACGGTGACGCCGGGCCGCCGGTCGAGGAGGGCGAGGGGCGTGAGCGTGAACACCCCGGTCAGGAGGTCGAAGCCCATGAGATAGAGCAGGCAGAACCCGACCGGGAACAGGATGGCCCCGGCCAGCGGCTGGCCGGTCTGGACGCTGACGGTGACGGCGAAGGCCGCGGCGAGGGCGAGGATGGCCCCCGCCATGTAGGCGCGGATCAGCGTATCCCGGGTCGCCATGAAGGTCTTGGCCTCGCCGGCGTCGATCATCTTCTTCACGAAATCTGGCGGTGCGACGTATGACATGGGGGATCCTTCGTTGGGCTGGTGGAGTTGTCGACCGTCACGCCTGGAGGATGGGCGCGAGGTCGGGTGCGGAAGGCGGAAGTTCGGCGATGCGTCCGAGCGCGGGGGCGAAGGCGCGTCCGATCCCGATCAGGACGGGATCGCCATCCGAGGCGGGACAACCGTGCGCGAGGTCGCCGAGGGCGAGGGTGGCGATCCGTTCGCCGGGCCTCGAGATGCCCGTGGCGACGACCGCCGGAGTCGCGGCGTCGAGGCCGTGATCGATGAGCCGGCGGGCAAGGCGCGCGGCGGTCGCGCCGGCCATGTAGACGACCAGCGTGGTGTCGGCGTCCGCGAGGCCGCGCCAGTCGAGATCCTCCGGCAGGCCGCCTTTTGCGGCGTGTCCGGTGACGAAACGGACCGACCGGGCGCAGTCGCGATGGGTGAGCGAGAGGCCGAGTCGGCCCGCCAGGGCCGAGGCCGCGGTGATTCCGGGAACCACATCGACCCGGAAGCCGGCTGCCTCGATCGCGGCGATCTCTTCGCCCCCCCGCCCGAAGACCATCGCGTCGCCGGACTTCAGGCGGACGACGTGCTTTCCATCGGCCGCAAGCGCGACGAGGAGCGCGTTGATGTCGTCCTGGCGGCAGGAGGCGCGGCCGCCGCGCTTGCCGACGGCGATCCGGGTCGCCTCCCGCCGGGCGAGTTCGAGCACCTCGGCGGTCACGAGATCGTCGAAGAGGATCACGTCGGCGCTCTGCAGCGCCTGCACCGCGCGGAGCGTCAGGTGTCCTGCATCGCCCGGGCCGGCGCCGACCAGCGTCACGCGGCCTTCGCCACGCCGCCCGGCGATGGCGGCCGAGAGCGCGGCCTCGGCCTCGAAAGCCGTGGCCGGCGTGCCGTCGAAGGCACGGCGGGCGAAACCGGTCCAGAACCGCCGGCGGGCTGCGCCGGACGGGATCAGCCCCGCCACGCGGCTCCGGAGAGTTGCGGCGAGCCTCGCCCAGGCCGCGAGCCCCGCCGGCAGGACCGCCTCGATCCGCTGGCGAACCGCCTGTCCGAGGACGGGGGCGACGCCGGCAGTCGAGATTCCGATGACCACGGGCGAACGATTGACGATGGTGCCGAACTGGATCGTGCCGAAGGCAGGACGGTCGATGACGTTGCACGGCACGCCGGCGACGCGGCAGAGCGTGGCCGCTGCCCCGGCCTCGGCATCATCCGCCGCGTCGACGACCACGATTGCCGCGCCGTCCACCAGCGTCGCCGACAGCGGCTCGGCACGATGGACGAACGAGCCGGCAGCGCTCCCGGCGACCGCGGCCATTTCGGGCGACAGGGCGGGCGCGGCCACGGTGACCGACGCGCCTGCGGCAAGCAGCAG
>JAEZEN010000205.1 GCA_023433185.1 Pseudomonadota bacterium
GCACGCCGCCCCGCGCCCTCCCGCCATGGTCGACGTGCCCCTCCGCGCCCCGCGCCGTCATGATCGTCTCGCACAGGCACAGGTTCATCTTCGTCCATCTCGGGCGAACCGCCGGGCGCAGCCTCACCGCGGCCCTCGCGCCGCATTGCGGCAAGGACGACATCGTCACGCCGGCCGGGCGCGGCACGGGCCGCAACCATGACGGCTTCGACCGCCACTTCACCGCGCAGGAGATCCGCGCCGCGGTCGGCCGGGAGGTCTTCGATTCCTATTTCAAGTTCGCGATCGAGCGAAACCCGTGGGACAAGATCGTCTCGCGCTACTGGGCCTATGCCGGGGTCGGGGACACGCCGGCCTACAAGAAGATCCCCGAATGGATCACCGGCCGGCCGCTGAGCTTCAGGCAGTGGTTCGAGCTCCGCATCCTCCAGGCCCGCTTCCTGACCTTCGGCCACTACCGCTTCCCCCGCCACTACGACGCCTACATGGAGGACGGCCGGCCGCTGGTCGACTTCATCGGCCGCTACGAGAACCTGTCCGGGCATCTCGCCGTCATTTCGGAGCGGATCGGCGTGCCGATCGTCCTCGAGGAGCAGCGCGGCACCAGCCGCCATAAGGAGCGGGTGCCCTATACCGAACTCTTCGACGCCCGCATGAACCGCATCGTCGAGACCTGGTTCGCGAAGGACCTAGCCTTCCTCGGCTACCGCTTCGGCGCGCCGCCGCCGATGGACTACATCGCGTTCCCGCGCGGTCCGCAGAACGGTTGACGAAGCGCCTGCGATGCTGCCTACCTTCCCATGTCGTTTTCCGCGGGGGCGGACATGGGCGCGATCGACATCAACGAATTCCTGAAATACGTCGGCGCGATGATCGGGCTGCTCGACCCGATCAGTGCGATCCCGCTGATGCTCGCCCTCACCCCGGGCTATACAGCGCGGCAGCGGATGCGGGTCGCCTTCGTGGCGAGCGCCACGGTCTTCGTCACCCTGATCGTCGCCGCGATGCTCGGCCAGGAGATCCTCGCCTTCTTCGCCATCTCGCCGGACCTGTTCCGGGTCGCCGGCGGCCTCCTCGTCCTGCTCATCGCGATTTCGATGATCCGCCCCGGCGGCGGCCATGGCGGCGGCGAGGAGGAGGAGGTCAAGGCGTCGCCGCACCACGACCCGTCGATCGTGCCGCTCGGCATCCCGCTCATCGCCGGCCCGGGCCCGATCGCCGCCGCGATCCTCTTCGCCAACCACCCGCACCCGACCTGGAGCAACACGTCGGCGCACGCTCTGGGCATCGTCGTCGTCACCCTCATCACCCTCGGCTGCCTGCTCGCCGCGACCCAGATCGAGCGCATCCTCGGCAAGGTCGGCATGCGCGTCGCGATCCAGGTCATGGGCCTGATCCTCGCCGCCGTCGGCATCGAGATGATCGTCGGCGGCCTCACCGACCACCTCGGCTGGCAGGTCGCGGCGGAGCGGGGCTGAGCCGGCCTGGGCCGTTTCCCTTGGCACCCGTCGTCCGATGCCACATATGAGGGCTGACCCATCGTTCCCGCGCCCAAGGTAGCCAGATGTCCGACAGCCTCCACTCGATCCTCGACCATGCCGGCCTCGACCGCGAGCAGGCGACCGGCCTCGTCGCGGAGGCCCTGAAGGGGGCCGACGACGGCGAGCTCTATCTCGAGCATTCCCAGTCGGAGGGGCTGGTCTTCGACAACGGCCGCCTCAAGTCGGCGAGCTTCGACACGAGCCAGGGCTTCGGGCTGCGCGCCGTCTCCGGCGAGGCGGCGGGCTATGCCCATTCCGGCGACATCTCGGTGGAGGCGATCCGCCGGGCGTCCGACGCCGTGCAGGCGGTGAAGACCGGCCACACCGGCACCTATTCCGAGCCGCCCCAGCGCACCAACCGCAAGCTCTATGGCGACGAGAGCCCGCTGATCGCGCCGGTCTTCGCGGAGAAGGTGAAGCTCCTCGCGGAGATCGACGCCTATGCCCGGGCGAAGGACCCCCGCGTCCGCCAGGTGACGGCCTCGCTCGCCGGCTCGCACAGCATCGTCGAGATCCTCCGCGCCGACGGCAATCTCGTCCGCGACGTCCGCCCGCTCGTCCGCATCAACGTCTCGGTGGTGGTCGGCGACGGCGACCGGCAGGAGACCGGCTCGCACGGCATGGGCGGCCGCGAGGGCTTCGAGCGCTTCATCGCCGCCGAGACGTGGCAGGCCGCCGTCGACGAGGCGCTCCGCCAGGCGCTCGTCAACCTCGGCGCCGTCCCCGCCCCGGCCGGCACCTTCGACGTGGTGCTCGGTGCCGGCTGGCCCGGCATCCTCCTCCACGAGGCGGTGGGCCACGGCCTCGAGGGCGACTTCAACCGCAAGAAGGAGAGCGCCTTCGCCGGCCTGATGGGCCAGCGCGTCGCCGCCCCTGGCGTCACGGTCGTCGACGACGGCACGATTCCGGGCCGCCGCGGCTCCCTCACCGTCGACGACGAGGGGACACCGACCGGCGTCACGACCCTGATCGAGGACGGCATCCTCGTCGGCTACATGCAGGACCGCCAGAACGCCCGCCTGATGGGCATGAAGCCGACCGGCAACGGCCGCCGCCAGTCCTACGCCCACATCCCGATGCCGCGCATGACCA
>JAEZEN010000247.1 GCA_023433185.1 Pseudomonadota bacterium
GTCCCCGCCCGGCCGGTTCCCGTCGTGCCGCCGCCGGTATTCTGCCGCCGCCACGCTGACGCGCCCCGGCGCGGCGGATATGCTGTCCACCGTACCCTCGCGGGGTGAGGGCGGCCCGTAGCGGGGCCGGTATCGGGGGAGCGTGGACCATGACCAATCCGGACGCGCCGCACGACCTGGGCGCGCGACGACGCCGCGATCGGCGTCGTCCATCTCGGCTTCGGGGCCTTTCATCGCGCCCACCAGGCCGTCTATGTCGACGACTACATGGAGGCCACCGGCGACCTCCGCTGGGGGATCGCGGCGGTCAACCTGCGCGCGGCCGAGTCCGATGCCTTCGGCGCCGTCCAGGAGGCGACGGACGGCTACCTCCTTAAGACCACCGCCCCCGACGGCACCCGCGATCTCCGGCTGGTACGCCCCCATCTCGCCTTTGCGGACTGGGCGCGCGACCCGGCGCCCGCCGAGGCTCTTCTCGCCCGCCCTTCGGTCCATGTCGCGAGCATGACCGTGACGGAGAGCGGCTATTGCCTCCGCGACGACTGGACGCTCGACACCGACAATCCGATCATCGCCGCCGAGGCGGCCGGCGGCCCGCGCCGCTCGGTCTACGCCTACCTCGCCACCGCTCCCGACGCCCGGCGCGCCGGGCCCGGCACGCCGCTCACCATCCTCTGCTGCGACAACATCCGCGCCAATGGCCACATGCTCGCGCGGAACCTCCTCGCCTATCTCGCGCTCACCGACCGCGACGACCTCGCCGGCTGGGTCCGTGACCATGCCTCCTTCCCTGCGCCATGGTCGACCGCATCACGCCGCGCGCCACACCTGAACTTGCCGCCGAGATCGAGGCGCTCTTCCCCGGCCGCAGGCTCGCGCCGATCCACGCCGAGGCATTCATCCAGTGGGTCGTCGAGGACGATTTCCGGGGCCCCTTCCCCGATCTTCGGGCATCCGGCGTGCAGATCGTCGCCGATGTCGATCCCTTCGAGGAAGCCAAGATCCGCATCCTCAATGGCGGCCATACCGGGCTCGCCTATCTCGGCGCGCTCGCCGGGCACCGTACCTTCGACGCGGCGATGCGCGATCCCGCGATCCGCACGCATTTCGACCGCTACGAGAGCGAATGCGTCCTGCCCGGTCTGGCCGGGGTCGCCGTGCCCTTCGACAAGGAGGCCTATCTCCGCGAAATCGCCGCCCGGTTCGAGAACCGCGCCATCGCCGATGCGCTCGAACGGATCTGCATGGACGGCTGGTCGAAGATGCCGATCTACATCCGACCGACGCTGGCGTCCTGCCTCGCGCAGGGCCTGTCACCCGATGCCGGCTACGACTGCATCGCGAGCTGGTACGTCTATGCCCGCCGGGTCGCGGCGGGCACGATGCCGATCGCCTATGCCGAGCCCTACTGGACGACGCTAGAGCCCCTCCTCGCTGACGGACGGGAGGAGGACTTCGCCCGGACCCGCGCGCTCTGGGGAGAGCTCCCCGAGCGGCATGCCGGCTTCGTTCCGGGAGTGAGCGAGGCGATCGCCCGGATGGCGGCGCGCTGGGCCGCCTGACCGGCGCCGGGCGAGGCGTCCTCAGGCAGCGGACGACCGGCCGCCGTCTTCCATCATCAGCGTCACCGCGCGGTCGGCGACGGCCATGGCTGGCGCATTGGTGTTGCCCGAGACGATGCCCGGCATGATCGAGCAGTCGAAGACCCGCAGGCCCGCGACGCCGCGGACCCGGAGCCGGGCATCGACCACGGCGGTCTCGTCGCCGTCCGGCCCCATGCGGCAGGTGCCCACAGGATGGTAGTTGGTCTTGACGGTTCGCTTGCAGTGCTCCTCGAGCTCGGCATCGCTCACCTTGTCTGCGCCGGGCATCATCTCGCTCGCCACGAGGTCGCGGAGCGGCGCGGTGGCGATCACCTCGCGGCCGAAGCGGACGCTGGCGACCTGGAGCCGGAGGTCGTCGGGATGGCCGAAGAAGTTGCAGTTGACCTCCGGCAGGTCGCCCGGGTTGGCCGAGCGCAGCCGCACGGTGCCCCGGGCCTTGGGGCGGAGCACGCAGGCGGTCAGCGTCACGCCATGGGTCGGGCTCATGCCCGAAACGTCGCGGTCGAGATAGATCGACGGCACGCAGTAGAGCTGGATCGAGGAATCCTCCTCGTCGCCGAGCGGATCGACGAAGGCGCAGGCCTCGACCCCGGTGGTCGTCACCGGCCCGGTCTTGAACAGGAGATACTGGAGGCCGTTGCGGATCATCCGCAGGCCCTTGTCCTCGCCGAAATAGCCGTAGGGCTTGTTGATCGAGGCGATGACCGGCACCTCGTGGTGGTCCTGGAGGTTCTCGCCGACCCCGGGCACGTCGACCTTCACCGTGATGCCGTGTTCGCGGAGATGCGCCGCGGGTCCGACTCCCGACAGCATGAGAAGTTTCGGCGTGATGTAGGACCCGGCGGTGAGGATGACTTCGGCACTCGCATGCGCGGTGTGCTCCACCCCGCCATGGACGTAGCCGACACCGGTCGCCCGGCCGTTCTCGATGATCACGCCGGTGGCGTGGGCCTCCGTCAGAAGCGTCAGGCGCGGGTCGTCGATGACCGCGGACAGGAAGGCGTCGACGGCGTTGCAGCGCCGGCGCGTGGCGCCGTCGATCGTGTGCTGCATGAAGCCGACCCCGCGCTGGTGGGTGCCGTTGAAGTCGGGATTGTAGGCATAGCCCAGCGCCTGGAGGGTCTTGACGAAGGTCTGGCTGACGATGTCGTGGCGTCCGAGATGGGAGACCTTGAGCGGCCCGTCGGTGCCGTGCAGTTCGCCGCCGAGGTGATCGTTGCCCTCGAGCGCCTTGAAGTGCGGAAGGATGTCCTTGTAGCTCCACCCCGAGCCCTGGCCGAGATAACGGTCCCAACGGTCGTAGTCGGCCGGGTTGCCGCGCATGTAGACCATGGCGTTGACCGCGCTGCCGCCGCCCAGCAGCCGCGCCTGCGGGATGATCGGGCCGCGGCCGTCGAGCTGCGGCTGCGGCACCGAATGGTGCATGGTCAGGAACTGGTCGCTCGCCAGGTACTTCATGTAGCCCGCCGGCATGCCGAGAAGGCGTGGCGACGTGCGCGGGCCGGCCTCGATCAGGAGCACCCGCGCGCCATGGCGGCCGACCAGGCGGCTCGCCGTCACGCAGCCGGAACTGCCGCCCCCGACGACGATGTAGTCATAGTCCTTGCCGGCCATGGCCGCCCTTCCCTTCCCTACCAGGCGGTGAAGCCGCCGTCGGCGAGCACCGTCGAGCCAGTCACCAGGCTGGCCGCGTCCGAGGCGAGGAAATGCACCACCGAGGCGATCTCGTCGGCCTGCCCGAGGCGTCCCATCGGAGTGTCGCGGATCCAGTCCGCCATCAATGCCTCGACGCCCTCGATCGTCTGCAGGAGCGCGGTCTCGATGTAGGTCGGGGCCACGGCATTGACCCGCACGCCATACTCCGCCCACTCGGCGGCGAGCGAACGGGTCAGGTGATGCACCGCCGCCTTGGAGCCGTTGTAGTAGGACTGCTTCTGCGGCCGGTTGACGATGTAGCCGGACATCGAGCCGATGTTGACGATGGCGCCGCGGCGGCGCGCGATCATCCGCTTGCCGAAGGAGCGATTGCACCAGAAGACGCCGTTGTAGTTCACGTCGTTGACGTTGAGCCACAACTCGTCCGGGACGTCCTCGGCAGCCACGCCGGTGCGGGCGATGCCGGCATTGGCGACGAGGATGTCGATGGCTCCGTGGCGCGCGTTGAGGTCGGCCGCGACCGCCTCGACCTGCGCCGAATCGGTCACGTCGAGGGCCACCACCTCCGCGCCGATGCCGTCCGCAGCGAGCTCCGCCCGGCCGCTCTCGGCGACGTCCGGATCATGGTCGGCGATGATCACCCTCGCACCGGCCTCGGCGAGGGCACGGCAGCAGGCGAGACCGATCGAGCGGCCGCCGCCGGTCACCACGGCCGTCCGCCCGTCGAGCTTCAGCTTGTCGAGATAGCGCATCCTGTGCCTCCGGACCGCACCGCTCAGGCGGCCATGTCGATCTGTACCTTGACGGTCCCCTCGGGCTGGCGGGCGGCGAACTCGAAGGCCTCGATGCTCTGCGCGAAGGGGAAGGTCTCGGTAATCAGCGGCGCCACGTCGATCGTTCCCGAGGCGAGCATGGCGATGCAGCGCGGGAAGACGTGCGCGTAGCGGAAGACGTGCTCGATCCGCACCTCCTTAATGCAGCCGAGCGACACGTCGTGCTGGAACGGGACGAGCGGGATGCCGATCATCACCGCCACCCCGCCCGGCCGTACGAGGTCGAAGATCTCGGCGGCCGCCTTCTCGTTGCCCGAGCATTCGAGGATGACGTCGGCGCCCCAGCCGTCGGTCTCGCGCGCCACGACCTCGGTGAGCCGGGTCGAGCGGACGTTGACGGCGACCACCGCGCCGGGAACCTTGGCGAGCGACTCGGCGATGGCGAGCTTGGCGGGGTCGACGTCGCTGATGATCACCCGCGCGCAGCCGGCGGCGAAGGCCGCGAGCAGGGTGACGAGGCCGATCGGCCCCGCCCCGATCACCACCGCCGTGTCGCCCGGCGTCACCCGGGCCTTGACCGTGCCATGGACGCCGACCGCGAGCGGCTCGACCATCGCCGCGGCGGCGAAGGAGACGTTGTCGGGCAGCTTGAAGGTGAAGTCGGCCGGGTGGACGACGCTCGGCCGCAGGATGCCGTGGACCGGCGGCGTCGCCCAGAAGCGGACCGCGGGATCGAGATTGTACATTCCGAGGCGCGAGGCCCGGCTCGCCGGATCGGGAATGCCCGGCTCCATGCAGACCCGGTCGCCTTCCTTGAGCTCGGTCACGTCCCGGCCGGTCTCGATGATGACGCCCGAGGCCTCGTGGCCGAGGATCATCGGCTCGCGCACCACGAACGGGCCGATGGCGCCGTGGGTGTAATAGTGGACGTCGCTGCCGCAGACCCCCACGGTCTTGAGCGCGATCCGCACGTCCCGGGGGCCGAGCGGCTCGTCGACCGCGATTTCGCGCAGCGACAGGTCGAGCTTGCGTTCCAGTACGAGTGCCTTGGTCATGGTCGGTCTAGCCGCGTTTGATGATGATGATGCCGAGCACCAGCGAGATGGCACAGGCGATGTAGATCGAGAGGCCCAGCGGTTCGAGGAAGCGCATCCACAGGAGGCTGATCGCGACGAACAGGACCACCGCGATGAAGCCGCGGTCGAAGCCGTTGGTCACGATCGGCAGGAAGCCCGACCGCTCCGTCGGGGCGACGCTCTTGGCGGGCGTGACCACGGGATCGCTCATTGGTCTATTCCTTGACCGCGCCGAAGGTCAATCCGGCGACGATGTGGCGCTGCACGATCCCGAGGAAAACCAGCGCCGGGAGAAGGGTCAGCATCGCGGTCGCCGCCATCAGGCCCCAGTTGGTGCCGGTGACGGTGACGAACTCCGCGAGGCCCGTGGTGATCGTCCGGGCATGCACGCTCGTCAGGGTCGCGGCGAAGAGGTACTCGTTCCAGGCGAACACCCAGGTCAGGATGGCCGTCACCGCGAGGCCGGGCCGCGCCACCGGCAGGATCACCCGCGTGAGAATCTGCCACAGGTTGGCGCCGTCGACCATCGCCGCCTCGTCGAGTTCCTTGGGGATCGCGTCGATGACGCCCCGCAGGATCCAGATGGCGAAGGGCAGGTTGAAGACGCAGTAGAGCAGGATCAGACCGATGCGCGTGTCGTAGAGCTTCCATTCGCCGATGGTGAAGGCCTGTGTATAGAGGAGGAACAGCGGCAGCAGGAACACCGCCGGCGGGGCCATGCGGTTGGTGATCGTCCAGAAGAAGATGTTCTCCTTGCCGACCAGCGGATAGCGCGACAGCGCGTAGGTGGCGAGCAGCGCCATCACCGTGACCAGCAGCGAGTTGCTGGTCGCGACGATGATCGAGTTCAGCATGTAGTGCTGGAACACCGGGTTGGACAGCGTCGCGATGTAGTTGTCCCAGGTGACGCTGTCGATCAGCAGGCTGGGCCGCCCGAACAGGTCGGCGCGGCTCTTCGCCGAGATCACGAACAGCCAGTAGATCGGGAACAGCGTGATGATGCTGGCGCCGCACCAGAAGACGAGCGTCAGGATGCCGCGTGCGCTGCGCATCAGAAGGCCCCCTTCTTTTCCTTGCGGGCCACGAGGGTCACGTAGAGCAGCCAGCAGAGCACGATGGTGAGGTAGAGCGTGACCAGCGAGATCGCGGCGCCGTAGCCGTAGTCGGTCTTGGGGAAGACTACGCGCCAGATATAGAGTCCGATGTAGCGCGTCGCCGCCGCCGGCCCGCCGCCGGTCAGCATCCAGACCTCGTCGACGGTGCGCAGTGCATCCATGAGCCGGATGAAGACGGTCGCCAGGATCGCCGGGCGCAGGTAGGGCAGCGTGATGTGCCAGAAGATCTGGAAGCGGTTGGCACCGTCGATCTGGGCCTGCTCGAAGGGCGCCTTCGGCAGCGACGACAGGGCGGCGAGCATGGTCAGCGTCACCAGCGGCGTCCAGTGCCAGATGTCCATGATGACGGTGGTGATGAACGCCTGGGTCGGGAAGCTTCCGATGCGGTAGTCGATGCCGAAGAGCTGCTCGAGCAGGTAGGGCAGCGGCCCGAGGCCCGGCACGGTGAGGAGGCGCCAGGTGGCGCCCACGGCGATCGGCGCGACCATCAGGGGAAGCGCGTGGATGGTGCGGAACAGCCCCTTGAGGGGAAAGTTCGCCATCATCATCCGGGCGAGGAAGTAGCCGAGGATCATCTCGCTCACCACCACGAAGAACGCGAAGCGGAGCGTGATCCAGACCGAGTAGAGGAACTGGGTGTCGAAGACGAGACGGCGGTAGTTCTCGACGCCGGCGAAGCGCGGGGTCGGGTCGGCGGCGAAGGCGTTCCAGTGGGTGAAGCTCGTCACCAGCACGTAGATGAACGGCACGACGCCGAAGATGAAGAGGATGAGGAGGGTTGGCGCGAGGAGCAGCCAGCCGGTTCTCTGCGATCGCATCTGTCTGCCGCCGCCTCGGTGTTCCGGGCAAGGCGCCGGAGCGGCCGAAGCCGCCCCGACTCCCTGGGGAGGAAGCTTTCTAGTTCTTCCGGTAGCCGAGCTGGGTCAGTTCGGCCTCGGCCGCCGCCGCCATCTGGTCGAGGGCTTCCTGGGCCGTGATCTGGCCGACGATCGCCTCATAGAAGAACGGCGCCGTCGCCTCGCGGACCTGGGCGTGGAACGGGAAGGGAGGGGCACCCGCGAACAGCGGACCCTTTTCGCGCATCAGCGTGTAGTAGCCGTCGGTCTTGGCATCCTGCTCCTGGACCTTGGGATCGTCGTAGGTCGCGGTGTGCGTGATGCGCGCCCCGGCCACGGCCCAGTCCGCCTGCACCTCGGGCTGGCCGATATACTGCAGGAAGAGAAGCGCCGCCTCCTTGTTCTTGGAGGAGTGCGGGATGCCGAAGGCGCCACCGTCATAGTAGCCGATGTAGCCCGTGCCACCCTCGACCTCGGCCAGCACGCCCTCGCCGAGCGGGGGAAGGGCGACGCCGACATTGCCGACGACGTTCGACTTCGAGGCATCGGTGGCGATCCACGCCGAGTTCTCGCCGTAGACCAGACCCTGGGCGGCGCGCCCGGCGGCGAAGGTCGCACCGACCTCGTCCCAGGTGCTCTGGGTCGACTCCGGCGGCGCGAAGGCGAGGTTGCCGAGGTAGAACTCGAGCGCGGCCAGTGCCTTCGGGCCGTTCATCGAGCCGCCATTCTCGACCGATGCAGCGTAGTTGTTGTCCGGGCTGATGCCCCAGTTGTAGACGCCGAAGGTCGGCGCGACGCTCTCGAAGTACTCGTACCACGACGCCGGGTGGCCGGAATGGGCCTGGACCGTCGTGCCCCACAGCTCGAGATTGTTGTCCTTGCCCCACTGGGTGAAGAACTCGGCGATCTCGCGGTACTCGTCGTGAGTGGTCGCGGGCGCGAGGTCGCGGCCGGTCTTCTCCTTGAAGGCCGCCTGCACGTCCGCGTCGTTGAACAGGTCCTTGCGGTACAGATAGACCTTGAGGAAGGCCTCCATCGGCACGCCGAAGAGGTGATCGCTCTTGGTCGGATCGCGGAAGTAGTCGATGAAGCTGGTGAATGCCGCCTCGTCGAAGTCCGGCGCCTTGAGCGACGGGTCGTCCGCCAGCGCCTGGGTGATGTCGACGAGGAAGTCGCGCGCCAGGTAGCTGTAGATGATGTCCTGCTCGATATAGACGAAGTCATAGATGCCGGTATTGGCCTCCATGTCCTTGATCGCCTTGTCGTACATTTGGTCCCAGGACGTCGCCTCGAACTCGACATTGATGCCGGTCGCCTCGGTGAAGGCCGGCGCCAGTACATCCTTCACGTAGTTCGAAGGCGGCGTGCTTTCGGAGACACCGCGGATGGTCACGCCCTCGTAGGGCTTGGCGGCCTCGGACCAAAAGTCCGCATGCGCGAATGTCGTCGCGGCGAACAGCGTCAGAGCGCCCAGCGCCGTTCTCGTCAGCAGGTGCGAATGCATCGTGCTCCTCCCTCTTCGACGGGTCTCGTCGAGTCGTCGTTTTGCCCGGTGGCTCCGTTCCGGAGCCGCGGCCTCCCTAGGTTCAGCACCGGCATGTTCGCTTGGCTGCGGCCCCGCGAGCCACACGAATTCCTGTAGGCGACTGTGCAATTTTTGATTTTCATCAGTGACGGCAAGGCCCCGCGAAGCGCCGCGGGGCCCCGGAATCGAACGGCACCATGATACGAAAGCGCCATGCCGTCGGCGTTCCGCTCCGAAAGTGCCACGCTCCGCGGGCAAAAAAGTATCAGTCTCGTCAATCGTGGGGGTAGCGCCAGCCGAGCCCGCGCCGCATGATCGGTGATACGGGGGAGGAAACCGTCAACCGGCACACAAAGAAGAAGCCGGAGCAGGGAGGGAGGAGTGATGGAACGTTCGCAGTCGACTCTCGCGACCCACCACGACGCCGGGATTGCGCCGCCCGCCTGGGGCCCCGAACATGGCGGGGTGGGAGGGCCCGGCGAGGGGGCGCCCGATTTCGAGCTCATCGTCCGGCAGCCGCGCCAGTCGTTCCGCTGGACCTTTCACGACTATCCCAATCGCGTCGCCAAGTGGCACTACCATCCCGAATACGAGCTGCATCTCATCCAGAAGTCCTCGGGCAAGATGTTCGTCGGCGACTTCATCGGCAATTTCGAGCCGGGCAATCTCGTGCTCACCGGGCCGAACCTGCCGCACAACTGGGTGAGTGACCTTGCTCCGGGAGAACTGGTCAAGGATCGCGACATGCTGATCCAGTTCAGCGACGATGTCGTGCGCGACATGATGCGGGTCTGCGTCGAGTTCGAGGAGATCGAGGCCCTGCTCGACGATTCCCGCTACGGAATCGCCTTTCATGGCGAGACGGCGCGGTTCGGCTGGCGCGCCCTGAAGCGGATCGGCCAGGCCGAGCCGACGCGGCGGATGCTCCTCTTCCTCGAGCTCCTCGACGAGCTCAACCGCAGCAGCGAGCGGCGCATCCTGTCGAGCCGCAACTACGCCCCGACCCTCGACCACAGTGTCTCCGACACGATCAACCGGGCGATCGACTTCCTGATCGGCAACCTCACGGGCGAGATCAGCCTCTCGGATGTTGCCCGGCATTGCGGGATGTCGGATTCGGCGTTCTCCCGGTTCTTCAAGAAGAACACCGGCCACGGTTTCGTGCGCTACCTCAACCGGATGCGGGTCAACCGAGCCTGCATGCTGCTCGCGCAGTCGGACATGCCGATCATCGACGTCTGTTTCGAGGCCGGGTTCAGCAACCTCTCCAACTTCAACCGCCAGTTCCTCGCGTTCAGCGGCCATACGCCGTCCGAGTATCGCCGGCAGGTGAAGCGGAACCGGAAGAAGTCGCCGTCCCCGCCCCTCTTCCCGGTCGGGTGAAGCGGCGTCGCGGGCGTCAGGCGTGGCCTACTCGGCCGCCTGGGCGGTGATGCCCGGGCGGATCGGCAGACGGACGACCACCTGCGAGCCCTTGCCCTCCTCCGACCGCACCGCGACGGTGCCGCCGTGGAGCTCGACGAAGCTCTTGACGATGGCGAGGCCGAGCCCGGCACCGCCGCGCGCCTTGCCGCGGGCCCGGCTCGCGAAGCGGTCGAAGACGGAATCGATGAAGTCGGCCGGTATGCCGGCGCCGCTGTCGCTGACCATGAACTCGATCATGATGCCGTCGCGCCGGGCGAGCACCTCAACGACGCCGCCATCGGGCGAGAAGGAGACGGCGTTGACGAGAAGGTTGAACAGCACCTGGCGTACCCGGCGGTCGTCGGCCCTGAAGCTGCCCGTGCCCTCGGCGATGGCGGTCTGGATGCGGATGTCGGTGCCCGAGAGCCGGTCCTGGATGCCCTCGATGGCCGCCGCGACGGCCGCCGCCACGTCGACTTCGGCATAGTCGAGTTCCATGATCCCGGCGTCGATCGTGGCCAGGTCGAGGATGTCGTTGACGATGGCGCGCAGCGCGATCGACGACGACAGGACGTAGCCGGTGTATTCGCGCTGGCGGTCGGTGAGCGGCCCGGCGGCGGAGTCGGCGAGCAGTTCGGTGAAGCCGATGATGTTGGTGAGCGGCGAGCGTAGCTCGTAGGAGACGTGATGGATGAAGGCGTTCTTCAGCGCATCCGCCGCCTCGAGCGCCTCCGCCCGTTCGGTCAGCGCCCGCTCGATCCGGGCCGAGTCGCTAACGTCGACGAAGGTCGCCATCGTCTGGCCGTCGGGCAGCGGCACGGTGGTGAAGACGATCACCCGCTCCCCGGGCCGCTCGAGCCGCCCCGAGATGCTGGCGCGTTCCTCGGAGAGGCCGGCGACGCAGGCCGTGAAGGTCGCCCACAGCCGGTCGTCGTCGCCCGGACGGCGTGAGGCGCGGACCACGTCGGCGATGTGCGGCGCGCCGGTGAGCAGCGCCGGGTCGAGATCGAGGATCGAGGCGAAGGTCGGGTTGTGAAGGCGGAGCCGCCCGTCGGTTCCGAACACGGCGACGCCTTCCGAGAGATGGTCGAGTGTCTCGCCCTGGACCCGGCTGAGGGCGATCACCCGGCTCTCGAGCTCGAGCTGCTCGGTCACGTTCTCGTAGATCCACGTCATGCCGCCCTGCGGATTGGGGTTGGCGATGACGCGGAGCGTCTGGCCGTCGGGCAGGTGCCACTGGCTTTCCCTGGCTTCGGCCGTACGGTAGACGGAGAGGAGTTCCGTCCGCCATTCGCGGTAGTCGCGCTGCTCGGGGATGCGGCGGAGCGTGCGTAGCCGGTCGAGGACGGCATGCTCGTCCGGATGCCCGGCGAGGAAGGCGGCGTCGAGCCCGAACAGGCGACGATAGGCGGCGTTCGACGAGCGCAGCCGGCGGTCCGGGCCGAAGATCGCGACCGCGGTGGCGAGGTGGTCGAGGGTGCGGGCGTGGAAATCCACTTCGCGGCGCAGAGCAGCCTCGGCCTGTTCGACGGCGGTCACGTCGATCGCCATGCCGCCGCTGCCGCTCTGCGAGGCGATGTCGATCACGTCGTAGATGCGGCGCTCGCCGGCGACCACCGCCGGCAGGCGTTTGACGAAGACCGGGTCGGCGCGATGCGCCGCCTCGATGATGCCGCGGCCGGCGCTGTCGATCAGCTCGAGCCCCTTGGCGAGCACGTCGGCCTCGTCCTCGGCGCCGACCGCCGCGACATAGGCGGCATTGGTCCACAGCAGGCGGCGGCGTTCGTCGCGGAGCCAGATCGGCATCGGCGAGGCGGCGAACATGCCGCGCATCGCCTCGACCTCGGCCTCGAGCAGTTCATGGCGCGCCTCCAGCTCGGCGCGCGACAGGGTCTCGCCGGAAAGGTCGCGGAAGCGCACGAGCGCGGCGGTCCCGGCGGTCCGGCCGCGGGCGGCGACCAGGCGGCCGGTGGAGGTGACCACCGTCATCGCGAAGGTCTCCCCGGTCCGGCGCAGCGCGTCGACGGCGCGGTCGAGTTGACCCGCCGATTCCGGCTTCAGCCAGGCGCCGAAGGCGAGGAAGGCGGAACGATCCGCCGGAACGCCGGATTCCGCGGGCAGCGAACCGGCGACGACCGGTGCGAAGCCGCCGGCATCCCAGCCGATGATGCGCTCGCAATCGTCCTCGAGCATCGCCGCCATGCGGTCGCTTTCCGCCTTGATCTCCGCCAGGCGGGCGCGCAGCTGCTCGTTCTCGGCCTCGGCACGGCTGCGCGCGCGATGCAGGAGGACGACGGCAGCGACGCAGAACCCGATGACCCCGAGGACGATGACCGCGGTCATCAGGCGGGGCGTGCTGAGGAAACCGGTGGCCGCCGCGGCCGGGGCCGAGGCGAAGACGGCGACGGTGAAGGGTACGACGGCGCGGACACCGGCACGAATAGCCGTCGATCTGCCGTCATGCTTCCGCATGCGTCGCCTGCCCCCTTCCGCGTTCGCCGAACGCGAAGAACCGTTGGTGGGATCGTCGCAGGGCCACCCGACACCCCCTGCGAATCACCCTACTGTAACGGCAGGCGGAATCCCGTGTGAAGCACCGGGGCGAGAAAAATCCCCATGGCGGTCAATTGGCCGCGACGGAGCCCTCGGCGCCGGGCGCGATCGTCACCACGACGCTGCCGCGCTTCCGGCGGCTTTCCGCCCTGGCGTGGGCGGCCGCGAGGTCGGCGAACGCGTAGCGGCTGTCGATGACGGGGCGGAGCGCGCCGGCCTCGACGAGCCCGGCGATCGTTTCGAGATCGGCCTTGCGGTCCGGCGAGATGCCGACCAGCGCCCGGCGGCCGCCGCGCCAGGACGTGGCCAGCGCCCGGACGATGCCGGAGAGGCCGAACTCGAGCGAGACGAGACGCCCGGAGGGCGTGAGGACCCGGCGGCATTGCGCGAACGAGGTCGCGCCGACGGTATCGAGGATGATGTCCCAGGTCGCACCGGCCTCCAGGAACGCCTCGCGATGGCGATCGAAGACGCGAGCCGCGCCGAGGTCCCTCACGACATCGACATTGCCGGTGCCGCAGACCCCCTCGACGACCGCGCCGAGGTGCCGGGCGATCTGCACGGCGCTCACGCCCACCCCGCCCGAGGCGCCGACGACGAGCACCCGCTCGCCGCGCCGGAGCCGGGCGATGTCGCGGAGGAAGACCAGCGCGGTGAGCGCTCCGAAGGGGATCGCGGCGGCTTCCTCGAAACTCAGCCGGTCGGGCTTTCGCAGCACCGGGCCGGCCGCCTCGATCGCCAGGAACTCGGCATGCGCGCCGGTCCCGGCGAAGCCGAAGACCGCGTCGCCCGGGCGGAAGTCGGTGACTCCCGTTCCGGCGGAGACCACGATGCCGGCGAACTCGCCGCCGAGGATCGCGCGCCGCGGCCCGCGCAGTCCGATGGCGAGCCGCGCGAGGACTTGGAACGCGCCGGGGAAGTCGCCGGCGCGCTGGCGCCAGTCCGCGGACGTCACCGTGGTGGCGGCCACCGCCACGAGGATTTCCGTCTCCTTCGGCACGGGCCGGGCGACCTCGCGGATGGCGATCGTTCCCGGCGGGCCGTAGCGGGTGCAGATGGCTGCCTTCATGGTACCGGAAAACTCCATGGCCTCTCTCCGCAGCGTCATATTCCATGCGCGGACGGAGCGATATTGACCAGAAGTGCACTCCTGATATGGACAGCGCATGGATTGGCGGTCCGTGACGTTCGACTGGAACCGGGCACGCGCCTTCCTCGTCACCGCGGCGGAAGGATCGCTGTCGGCTGCGGCCCGTGCCCTCGGCATGAGCCAGCCGACGCTCGGCCGCCAGGTCGATGCCCTGGAGCGCGAGCTCGGCGTGGCGCTGTTCGAGCGCATCGGTCGCGGCCTCGCCCTGACGCCCGCCGGCCTCGCCCTCCTGGAGCATGTGCGGGGCATGGGCGACGCCGCGCTGCGCCTGTCGCTGGCCGCCTCGGGCCGGTCACAGACGATCGAGGGACCGGTGGCGATCACCGCCAGCGAGATCTACTCGGCCTTCCTCCTGCCGCCGGTTGTCGCCCGTCTGCGCCGCGAGCATCCCGGCGTGACGGTCGAGATCGTCGCCTCCAACGCCACCCTCGACCTCCGCCGCCGCGAGGCCGACATCGCGATCCGCAACGTCCGGCCGACCCACCCCGACCTCGTGGCGCGGAAGATCCGCGACGATGCCGCCCGGCTCTATGCCGCACCGGCCTATCTCGCCGCCCTCGGCCCGGTCACGCGGGTCGAGGACCTCGCGCGCGCCGACTTCATCGGCTTCGACAATGTCGAGACCTACCGCGCCGGGCTCGCCGCCCGCGGCGTGGCCCTGACGCTGCGCAACTTCCCGGTCGTGACCGCGAGCCACCTCGTCCACTGGGAGATGGCGAAGCAGGGTCTCGGCATCGGCGCGTTTCCGGAGGCCATCGCCGCGCGCGAGCCGGGGCTCGCGCCGGTCCTGCCGTCACTGCCGCCGATCGTCTATCCGATCTGGTTGACCGCGCACCGGGAGCTGGAGACCAGCCGCCGGCTGCGCATCGTGTTCGACCTTCTCGCCGAGGCGCTGGCCGCCCCGGCCGTCTCCGCTCTCAGTAGCGGTAGTGGTCCGGCTTGAACGGGCCGGCCTTCGGCACGCCGATATAGTTGGCCTGCTTGTCGTTGAGGGTGGTCAGCTTGACCCCGATCTTGGCGAGATGGAGCCGGGCGACCTTCTCGTCGAGCGTCTTGGGCAGGATGTAGACCTGCTTGTCGTACTTCTCGGGCTTGGTGAAGAGCTCGATCTGGGCCAGCGTCTGGTTGGTGAAGGACGCCGACATCACGAAGCTGGGATGGCCGGTGGCGTTGCCGAGATTCACCAGCCGCCCTTCGGAGAGCAGGATGATGCGCTTGCCGTCGGGGAACTCGATCTCGTCGACCTGCGGCTTGACGTTGTGCCACTTGTAATTGCGCAGCGCGCCGACCTGGATCTCGGAATCGAAGTGGCCGATGTTGCAGACGATGGCGCGGTGCTTCATCTCCCGCATGTGGTCGAGGGTGATGATGTCGACATTGCCGGTGGCGGTGACGAAGATGTCGGCCACCGGGGCGGCATCCTCCATGGTGGTGACCTCGAATCCCTCCATCGCCGCCTGCAGCGCGCAGATCGGGTCGACCTCGGCGACGAGCACGCGGCAGCCGGCCGAGCGGAGGCTGGCGGCCGAGCCCTTGCCGGTATCGCCATAGCCGACGACCATCGCCGTCTTGCCGGCCATCATCACGTCGGTGCCGCGGCGGATGCCGTCGACCAGGGACTCGCGGCAGCCATAGAGGTTGTCGAACTTAGACTTGGTGACGGAGTCGTTGACGATGATCGCCGGGAAGAGCAGGCGGCCTTCCTTGGCCTTCTGGTAGAGCCGGTGGACGCCGGTGGTGGTCTCCTCGGTGACGCCCTTGATGTTCCTGGCGAACTGCGTGTACCAGCCCGGCTTCTCTGCGAGTTGCTTCCTGATGGTCGCGAAGAGGACCTCCTCCTCCTCGTTGGTCGGGTGGGCGATGACCGAGGGATTGGTCTCGGCCTGCATGCCGAGATGCAGGAGCAGCGTCGCGTCGCCGCCATCGTCGAGGATCATGTTGGCGGTGCCGCCGTCATGCCACTCGAAGATGCGGTGGGTGTAGTTCCAGTAGTCCTCGAGGCTCTCGCCCTTGTAGGCGAAGACCGGGGTGCCGGCGGCGGCGATCGCCGCGGCGGCGTGATCCTGGGTCGAATAGATGTTGCAGGAGGCCCAGCGGACCTCGGCGCCGAGCGCCTGCAGCGTCTCGATCAGCACCGCCGTCTGGATCGTCATGTGCAGCGAGCCGGCGATCCGGGCGCCGCGGAGCGGCTGCGCGGGACCGTATTCCTCGCGCGTCGCCATCAGGCCCGGCATCTCGGTCTCGGCCATCGAGATTTCCTTGCGGCCCCAGTCGGCGAGCCCGATGTCCTTGACCACGTAGTCCTTGAAATCCGCCATTGTCCTGCTCCTTGGCCGCGGGACGCACGCGCCCCTCCTTGCATGGCGGCCTTATAGCGACAGCCCCCGCATGGGGCAATAAGGATATAAAGATTTCTTTATGCGAGAGCCCGGACTCCGCTCCTCGGGCACACCCTGCATCGCCGCGTGGTGTCCGCGCGGCCCGTCGGGTTTCGAAAACGGCGTGTCCTTGACGGCAGCGCTGCGGCGACGACGACGCCCTCGCCCTCGCACCCGCCAGCTCCGGCTGAGATACTGGATCGCGCCCCTGGCCGAGCGGAACATGTGCGAGGCCAAACTGTGCGAGGCGACCCCGCCGAAGCGACCGGGGCCGGCGCCGCACCCGGCCTCAGAAGCGGAGGCTGAGGCCGGCGAGCGGGCCGTGCAGCGTCAGGTCGAGCGCCCGCGCGTCGGTGCCCGAGCCCTCCTCGTAGTCGACCGACAGGATGCGGTAGCCGAGGGCCAGGGCGAGCTGGGTGTTGCGGCCGATGTCCCACGTGTGGGTGTAGCCGCCGAAGACCTGCCACGAGAACTGGCTGCCGACGCCGAAGCCGCCGATGTCGGCGAGCAGCGAGATCTCGTCGCGCGGCGTGATTTCCTGGCGGAGCCGCATGCCGATCACCGGGTCGACCCAGTTCACGTCGCCGCTCCTGGCAACCGCGATGCTGCCCTTGCGCTTGAGCCCGAGGTTGGACAGGTCCACCGAGGCGTTGGCGGTGAAATCGATCTCTGCGGTCACATCCCAGTAGCGGAGCCCGCCATAGAAGGCCACCGACGTGCCCTGCTGCTTGATCACGTCATAGGCGAGCGCCGCCTGGGCGATGGTGAGTGTCGTGGTCAGGGCGGCCTTCGCCCGGGCGCTGATCTCGAGCCCGGCGATCGGGTTGACCTGCGTGGACTTCTCCGCGGAGAAGCCGAGCTTCGAATAGAAGAAGTCGCCGAAGATCGAGAAGCGGTCCTTGCTCGCCTCGAGATAGCCCATGAACGGGATCAGTTCGTCGCTGTTGTTCACGAGGTCGACGAAGCTCGCCGAGGTGCTCACCGAGCGGCCCCTGGCGGTGATCGTGCCGTTGATGCCGGTGAACCAGCCGTAGGGCGTCACCTGGAACTCCCAGCCGCCCGGCGGCACGGCCTCGGTCGCCACATATGTCGTGTCGGCGCTGCTGAAATCCGCGGCCATGGCGGGGGCGCCGGCGAAGCAGAGCGTTGCGACGGCAAGGCCGGCCCAAGTGTTCCTCGACATCACGTCCCCCCGCCGAATCCGGCTCGATGCAAGCCGGCCGACTTTCGCCGATCTGGCGTGCCCTGTCACCGTAAGCGGGGCCCGCAGCCGCAACTTCCGCAGGCATGTGGTATTCCTGCACCAGCCGCCCCGCGCCGGGTACGGGTTCAGAGCAGCCAGCCGCTGCCATAGGCGCTGGTGAAGTCGATCTGCACGAGGAGGTCGTTGAAGTCGCGGTCACCGCCCTTGTAGCCGGTCTCCCAGCCCCAGGTGTTGACACCGTAGTTCCACAGATGGCCGACATGCGCGCCACCGGCCTTCTCGTTGCCCTTGGCGAAGCCCCAATAGGTATGGCCGCCGGCCTTCAGCTTCATCGCGACGATATCGCCGGAGTCGATGCCTTTGAACTTCTGCTCCCGGTATTCGCCGTAGCCCGGCCCCTTGGCGCGCCCCTTGCCCGAGACGGTTTCATAGGCGCGCTCGCTGGCCGCCGCATTGTACCCCTTCTCGCCGGGCTTGATGCCGTCGATCCGTCCCCTGAAGTCGTCGACGCGGTAGAGCTTCAACGCCACGTCCTCCTTGGTCGCCTGGCGGAGGCGCACGATCGCGATCTGGTCGTCGAGTCCGTCGACGGTCTGGGCGACGGCCACCGGCCGGGCGATCCGCACCGTGGCTCCGGCCTCGGACACGTAATCGACGAAACCGAACGGGTTGCTCAGCGTCGCCTGCGGCGTGTCGGTCCCCGCCCCGTCGACCTTGACCTTGACGGCCGTGCCCGCCGTCGCGCCCTTCCAGGCCAGCGCCCCCTGCGACTGCCCGTCGAACATCTTGATCAGCTTCTTGTCGAAATCCTCCTGGAGCGCCTGCTGGGCGAACTGGCTGGTCCAGGCGAACCTGTCGGCGGAGGCCGCATCGAAAACGATCTTGCCGTTACCCGCCTTGACCTTGACCAGCGTGTCCTCCGCCGCGCTCACCTGGACGAGGAACTCCTGCTTGACGGTGCTCTTCCAGTGCCTTCCCTCGCCCTCGCGGGAGACGATCTCCCTGGCGCCGGCAGGGGCATCGTCCCACATCTGCGAATGGGCGATGGTGGTCAGTGCGCGGGCAAGGAGCACGCCGTTGGGCGTACCGAGGCCGGTCACGAGATCATAACCGGGGCCGGCCTCGTAGCCGTAGCCGGTCGGGGTCACCGTCGTGCTCGTGCCGCCGATCAGGTAGTCGCCGCCATAGACGAAGGACGAGGTATTGTTGCCGACCCGGATATCGTTGAACGCCGCCGGGGCTATCACCGCGGCGATGTAGAGCAGGTCGTTCATGTAGCCGAGCCGCGGCAGGTTCTGGTCGGCGAAGACCGCGTCCACCTGGGACATCAGCGCCGCCCACAGCGGGGCGGCGGCGCTGGTGCCGCCACTGCCATGGGTCCCGGAGAGATCGGCGATGGGCACCGTGTAGCTCATGTTGCCGCCGGCCAGCGCGGCGACGTCCGGCACGCCGCGGCCGGGAGCGGCGCGCGGGTCGGCGGTGGTCGGCGTCAGGCCGTAGTCCAGCTGGTAGGACGGCGTGTCCTGGCGGACGTCGACCCCGCCCGAGGTCGTCAGGTTGACCAGGTATCCGCCTTCGTCATTGACGGTGTTGCCGATGACGCCCTTGTGGGAGTCGCTGGCGTAGACGCCGTACTGGTTCCACACCGTCTCGATGAACCTGGCGGTCGCCGCCGCATCGGTCGGCGCGGTCTTCATTCCGCCCTTCACCAGCTCCCAGATCGTGCCGCGGTGGCCCTTCAGGGCCTTGTCGTAGAAGGACTTGAGGGTCTCGTCGGCGCCCGCGGTGGCGATCGTGCTGATCGAGGTGCCGCCGACGGCGAGCGCGTAGGGGCTGGCGTGCATGGCGCTGACATTGGTGAGGCCGTTGCCGTATTGGTTGCCGGAGCCGCCGTCGCCGATCGAGTTGACCACGGTGATGTTGCGGAGCGCGGCGTCGACGAACAGTTCCTCGAGCGCGAAGTGGAACGGCGAACCGGCCGCGACGTTCGGATACGACTTGTCGGACGAGCTCAGCACCGCGATGTTGTTGACCGTGTCCCAGATCGCAGACTGGTACGCGGTGAAGCTGTCGGAGCCGGCCTGGTTCGCCCTCCCCGAGCCGGCATAGATGACCAGTTGCGAGTTGGGGTTCACCGTGGTGATGATGCCGACGTCGAGCGAACGCTCGGCCGCACTGCCCTCGGCATAGGCCTGGCCGCCGCCGGCGACCGTCAGCGTGGGCGGCAGCGTGGCCGTGATGCCGGCCATTTCACGATAGGCCTGGAGCAGTTCGTCGAAGGTCGCATCGCCCGGTACGGCGCTGCCGACGCCGGGCTCGACGAGCCCCACCGCACTGGTCTGCACCGCCTGCCACAGCTCGGGGTCGGCGAAGGGGAAGTTGTAGAGCGCGGCGATCTCGTTGGGGTAGAGCGCGCTCTGCGCGGAATTGCCGGGGCTCTGCGCGCCTTCCGCAAGTGTCGCCTCGGTGCCCGAGCCGGGATCGGCCGTGACCGCGTGCTCAAGCTCGCTGGTATCGAACCACAGGCCCTTGACCCCGGCCGCGGCGATCGGCTCGGGCAGGCCGAGGTGACCTTCCCAGAACAGGAACTCATCGTCGCCGTCCACGCCGAGCCGGAGCACCGCCTCGGGTCCGAACAGCGTGGTGAAATCGGTCTCGTCGAGTTGCACCCAGACGGTTCGCGACTGCGCCGAGGTGACGTACTGCGCGTTGACCTCGCCGCCCGGGTTGAGGACGGTGATGCCGAGGTCGCCGAGCGCGGAGAGCACGCTCTGGAAGGCTGCCTCGTCGGCACCATAGGTGGACCACAGCGTACCGCCGTCCTTGAGCGCGGCGAGCGTCTTCTGGCGCGTCGCCCAGTCGGCCTTGAGGAGGTCGGTCGGGTCGTTCGCCCGCTCCAAGACCAGCGCGACGTTGAAGGTCAGCGATCCGCCATAGGGATCGCCCGTCGGCGCGGCGCCGTTGGTGTTGCCGCTGGTGAGGTCGAGATAGGTCGACTTCTCGAGTTTGACGTAGGATACCGCGCCCATTCAGGAGCCCCTTCCCCGAACCCATCGCCCAGCCCAACCGACACGCTCCGCGGACGGACCGCAAGCGTCAGAAGTGACAGGAATCGGCCATTGCCGCCGCGCCGGTTAACAGGCCGTCACCCGGGCCGGGGGAAGGCCCTGCGGAGACGCTCGACCTCGGCGCGGCAGAAGCAGCCGTCGAGGTGGTCGTTGACGATGCCGACGCCCTGCATGAAGGCGTACATCGTCGTCGGGCCCACGAAGCTCCATCCGCGCTTCTTGAGTTCCTTCGACAAGGCGGTCGACTCCGGCGTCTTCGCCATCGCGGAAAGGGATTCCCGGTCAAGGCGTTGCGGGCGCGACTTCGGGTCCGGCTCGAAACGCCAGACGAAGGCGGCGAGCGAGCCTTCCGCGGCGACCAGTTCGACGGCGCGGCGCGCGTTGTTGATCGTCGATTCGATCTTGCCGCGGTGGCGTACGATGCCGGCATCGCCGAGGAGGCGCGTGACGTCGCTCTCCCCGAAGGTCGCGATCCTGTGGAAGTCGAAGCCCGCGAAGGCGGCGCGGAAGTTCTCGCGCTTGCGCAGGATCGTCAGCCACGAGAGGCCGGACTGGAAGCCCTCGAGGCAGATCTTCTCGAAGAGCCGCACGTCGTCGGCGACCGGCCGCCCCCACTCGCCGTCATGGTAGACGGCATAGTCGGGCGTCCCGGCGCCCCAGAAGCAGCGGGGACGTCCGTCCTCGCCGGTGATGATTGCCTCGCGGGGTGCTGCCATGGCCGCGATCCTCGCACGAGTCGCCCGGGGCGCAGAAGGCGGCGCGGATGGACTGCTGACATCATCGTGTCACGCGCCTCACCGCAACTTTATCGGCGTCGACTTGCCGTATTCACCAAGGATTCGTAACTTGCGTGGAAGCATCGGTGCGGGTTCGATGCCGGTTTCCCCTTCGGGAGCGTTCCGGCATGCGGTAAGGGAGGTTGGGATGATCTGGCGGAAGCTCGCTCTGGGCATCGCATTCGCGGCGGCCCTCGCCACCGGCGTTCCGGCGCAGGCGGGGTTCTTCCGCGACCTCGTCGACAACATGGAACTCCCCACCCGGTCCCAGGGTGGCAACGCCGGCAACACGAACCGCCAGCCCCTGTTCGGCGGCGGCGGCGGCCTCAACCTCAATCTCAACCTCACGCCCGGCGGCAGCTTCTATCCCGAGCAGGTGAATCCCAACCGGGTTGCGCCGCGCCAGTTCCGCCGGCAGGTCGTCGCCTTCAACACGACGGAGAAACCGGGGACGATCGTCATCAATCCGCGCCAGCATTTCCTCTACTACGTGCTCGGCGACGGCAAGGCGATCCGCTACGGCATCGGCGTCGGGCGCGAGGGCTTCGGCTGGAGCGGCACGGTCACCGTCGGGCGGAAGGCGGAGTGGCCGACCTGGACCCCGCCGCCGGAGATGATCGCGCGCGAAAGAGCCCGCGGCCGCATCCTGCCGGCATCGATGGCCGGAGGGCCCAACAATCCGCTCGGCGCCCGCGCCCTTTACCTCTATCGCGGCGGCAACGACACGCTCTACCGCATCCACGGCACCTCGGAGCCGTGGACCATAGGCCTCAACGTCTCGTCGGGCTGCATCCGCATGCTCAACAAGGACGTGGTGGACCTCTACGGCCGGACCCGGGTCGGCGCGAAGGTCGTCGTCCTCTGATCTGACGGCTACGCGCCGTCGGCGCCGTAGCGCGCCAGGAACGTCGTCACGGCCTCGTCGACGACCCGGCCGATCTCCGCCTCGTCCGGCGGCGGGCGGACGCCATAGAGCAGCTCGTTGACGATGCCGGCATAGTAGAGCATCTGGAGCTGGCGCGCCGCCATCGTGCCATCGACGACGCGTAGGCGGCCGGCGGCGGCCTGCGCCTCCAGATAGGCCTGCAGCGTCTCGAGGCCGCGCTGCGGGCCGTCGCGGTACCAGTCCTCTCCCACCTTCGGGAACTTCTCGGCGATCGCGATCACCGTCCGCACCGACTGGATGTTCCGCGTGCGGCTGATGTAGCCGAGAAGGGCGCGGCCATAGGCGCGAAGCTCGGCCGGCACGTCGGTGCCCGCCGGATCGAGCCCGAATGTCCGCTTGGCGTGCTGCCGCTCGTCGGCGATCAGGGCGGAGAAAAGCTCGGCCTTGTTCTGGAAATACACATAGAGCGTCCCCTTGGAGACACGCGCGGCGCGGGCGATGTCTCCCATGCTCGCGCCGTCGAAGCCGAGACGCAGGAAGACGTCGCGAGCACCGTCGAGGATCTGGCGGAACTTGGCGGAGTCTTCGCCGGGCGTGCCGGCAGCGGGCGATGGGGCGGACACGGGCATCTCGTTGATCGAACCGTTCGGTCACTTGAGTGCAACGCCACGGGGTGCTACGTCAAGCTCTGACCGAACCGTTCGGTCAGAGAGATTCCCATGGACGCCCCCCTGCCCCCTGCTGCCGCGCCCGCCGCGGACCGCCTGTCCCACGCCGATATCCGCATCATCCTGATCGGCGTCATGCTCGCCATGTTCCTCGGTGCGCTCGACCAGACCATCGTCGCCACGGCGTTGCCCACCATCGGCCGGGAATTCGGCGACATGCACGTCCTCTCCTGGGTCGTGACCGCCTACCTGCTCACCTCCGTCGTGGTGACGCCGCTCTACGGAAAGCTCAGCGACATCCACGGCCGGCGGTCGATGCTGCTGATCGCCATCGGCGTCTTCCTCGTCGGCTCTGTCGCCTGTGCGCTGGCCCGCGACCTCTACGTGCTGATCGGCGCGCGGGCCGTCCAGGGCGTCGGCGGCGGCGCGCTCATCTCGCTCGGCCAGACCATCATCGGCGACATCGTTCCGCCGGCCGAGCGGGGCCGTTACCAGGCCTATTTCGCGACCGTCTTCATGACCTCCTCGATCGGCGGCCCGGTGCTCGGCGGCCTGTTCGCCGAGTATCTCCACTGGTCGTTCATCTTCTGGATCAACCTGCCGCTCGGCGTCGCCGCCTGGGTGATGACCAGCAGCGTGCTCAAGCGCCTGCCGCGGCACGAGCAGCCGCACCGCATCGACATCCTGGGCGCCCTGCTCATGCTCGCCGCGACGGTCGCCCTCCTCCTCGCCCTCACCCTCGGCGGCGAATTCCACTCCTGGGGCTCGCCCCAGATCCTCGGCCTCCTGGCGCTCTCGGTGGTCGGCTGGGCGTTGTTCGGCTGGCGCCTCGGGAGCGCCGCCGAGCCGTTCATCCCGCTGAGCGTCCTCGGCGACCAGGTGGTCCGCTGCGGCGTCATCTCGCTGTTCTTCGCGGTCGGCGCGCTGGTCGGACTGTCGGTCTTCATCCCGATCTATTTCGAGGCGCTGCTGGGGCTTTCGGCGGCGGCGTCCGGCACGGCGCTGATCGCCCTCATGGGCGGGGCCGTCGCGGGTGCGACCCTCGCCGGGCGGGTGATGGCCCGTCGGCCGCGCTACAAATGGGTCGCGGTCGCCGGGCTGGGGATGGCGACGGTGGTGACGCTTCTCCTCGCGATCTTCCCGACGTCCCTCCCCTTCATCGGCGTCGAGATCGTCCTCGCCATCATCGGCACCGGCCTCGGCACGGTGTTCCCGATCACCGTCACATCGATCCAGAATGCGGTGCCGCTCCGCCAGCTGGGCACGACGACGGGCGTTCTCAACTTCGCGCGCTCGCTCGGCGGAGCAATTCTGCTGCCGGCGTTCAGCGCGGTGTTCATCGCCGGCGCGTCCGCGGGCGCCGGGGAAGCCTCTGTGCAGAGCATCATCCTCAATGGCAGCGCCGCCGGCGAGGACCTCGGCCCGATCTTCAGTGGCGTCTTCTACGCCGCCGCCCTCGCCCTCTTCATCGCCTTCGCCTTCCAGGCCCGGATGAAGGAGATGCCGCTCAGGAAAGCGCTCGACGTGGGCGAGGCATAAAGCCGGGCGCTGAGGCACGGGTTCGCCGCCCAGGCGGCGATCGCCACGCCCTCGTCGACGAGCCGCGACGGAGTTGGATGCCGCGGCGGCATCCGGCCTCTCGTCAGACGATCATCCGGTAGGCCGGCAGCGTCAGGAAGGGCTGGAGCGTGCCGGCCGTGGACAGGTCGCGGAAGATGGCGATCGCCTCCGGGAAGCGGCCGGCGTCGAAGGCGTCCTGGCCGATCTCGCCCCGCACCCGCAGCATCTCCTCGTCGAGGAGCCGGTCGAACAGCGCGCCGTCGACGACCTTGCCGTCCTCGAGCGTCGCCCCGAAATGGAGCTGCTGCCAGATCTGCGAGCGGCTGATCTCGGCGGTCGCGGCGTCCTCCATGAGGTTGTAGAGCGGCACCGCGCCGCGACCGCGGAGCCAGGCCTCGATATACTGGACGCCGACGCGAATGTTCTGGCGGAGCCCCTCCTCCGTCCGCGTGCCCTCGTGGATGCGCAGGAGATCCGCCTGGCCGGCCTCAACCTCGTCCCGCAGCCTGTCGAGCTGGTTGGGGCCGGGCATGTACCTGTCGAAAACCTCCATCGCCACCGGCACGAGGTCGGGGTGGGCGACCCAGGTGCCGTCGTGGCCGGCCTTGGCCTCGCGCTCCTTGTCGGCGCGGACGCGCTCGAAGGCGGCGGCGTTCACCGCCGGGTTGCGGCGATCCGGGATCTGCGCCGCCATGCCGCCCATGGCGAAGGCTCCGCGACGGTGGCAGGTCTTGATCAGCAGCTCCGAATAGGCGTGCAGGAACGCCTTGCCCATCACCACCTGGCCGCGGTCGGGCAACAGGAACTCCGGCTTGTTGCGGAGCGTCTTGATGAAAGAGAAGATGTAGTCCCAGCGCCCGCAATTGAGGCCCGCCATGTGGTCGCGGAGCTCGTAGATGATCTCGTCCATCTCGAAGGCGGCGGGCAGGGTCTCGATCAGGACCGTCGCCTTGATCGACCCGTGCGGGATGCCGACCGCCTCCTCGGCAAAGGTGAACACGTCGTTCCACAGCCGCGCCTCGAGATGGCTTTCGAGCTTGGGCAGGTAGAAATACGGGCCGCTGCCCTGCGCCAGCGCGCTGCGCGCATTGAGGTAGACGTAGAGGCCGAAGTCGAACAGCGAGCCGGACATCGGCTGCCCGTCGACATAGAGGTGGTCCTCGGGGAGATGCCAGCCGCGCGGGCGGACGATCAGCACGGCGGGCTTCGCCCCGAGCTTGTAGTCCTTGCCGCTCTGCGGGTCGGTGAAGTCGATGCGGCCCTGCCAGCGGTCGAGGAGGTTGATCTGCCCCTCGACCATGTTGGCCCAGGTGGGCGAACTCGCGTCCTCGAAATCGGCCATGAAGACCTTCGCCCCGGAATTGAGGGCGTTGACGATCATTTTGCGGTCGACCGGGCCGGTAATCTCGACGCGACGATCCTGGAGGTCGTGCGGGATCGGCGCCACCACCCAGTCGCCGTCGCGGACGGCCTTCGTCTCGGGCAGGAAATCGGGCAAGGCGCCGGCGTCGAGTTCCTGCTGGCGGCCCTCGCGGCGGCGGAGAAGCCGCAGGCGGGTCGGATTGAACTTCCGCTGGAGCGCGACGAGGAACGTCACGGTCTCGTCGTTGAGCACCTCCTCGTAGCGCGGCCCCCAGGCGCCGCGAAGCTCAACCCCCGCCACCGTGATATGCGCATCGTCTGCCGTCATGTCCCGTCCCCGTCTTGCCGGCCGCCGAGGCCGCCTTCCGGCCCTCTATGGCACAGCACGGCGGCCAACTGAACCCGGAGCACCCACGTTTCAGGCGGCGGCCTCGACGCTCGCCACACGGGCCAGCGCGGGCGGCCGCGGCCCGCCATAGGCCCAGTCGAGAAGCTCGACCATGTGGACGACCGGCAGGTCCGAGCCCGATCCGATCTGGGTCATGCAGCCGAGGTTGCCGGCAGCGACGATCTGGGCCCCGGTCGCCTCGAGGTTGGCGACCTTCCGCGCGCGGAGCCGCGCCGAAAGCTCCGGCTGGAGCATGTTGTAGGTGCCGGCGGAACCGCAGCAGAGGTGGCCCTCGGCGGGCTCGCGGACCTCGAACCCGGCGCGGGAAAGCAGCGTCTTCGGTGCGGCCTTCACCTGCTGGCCGTGCTGGAGCGAGCAGGCGGCGTGGTAGGCGACGGTGAGCTTCTCCGGCGGCGCCGGCGTGCCGAGGTCGAGGGTCTCGAGATACTCGCTGATGTCCCTCGCGATCGCCGATACCCGCCGCGCCTTCTCGGCCCAGGCGGGGTCGTCGCGGAAGATGAAGCCGTAGTCCTTGACGGTGGTGCCGCAGCCCGAGGTGGTGACGAGGATCGCGTCCAGCCCGCCCTCGCCGTCCATCATCGCGATCCAGGCGTCGATCATCGCCTTCGCCTGGGCATGGGCTTCCGCGCGCCGCCCCATGTGGTGGACGAGCGCGCCGCAGCAGCCTTCGCCTGCGGCGAACACGACCTCGACGCTCCGCCGGTTGAGAAGACGGACGGCCGCCTGGTTGATGCCGGGATCGAGCACCGACTGGGCGCAACCGCCAAGCATCGCGACGCGCCCCTTGACCGTGCCCTCGGGCCGGAAGACGCGTTGCCCGGCATCCGCCGGGCGCGGCGGCAGGCGCTTCGGGGCGAGCGCGATCATCGGCGCGAAACGCCGGACCCCGGGGATACCGCGGATGACGCCGAGGAAGGGCCGGGCGAGGCGCGCGCCGGTGACCGCCAGCCGGAACCGCGACGGGTTGGGCAGCACGGCGGCGATGACGCTGCGCACCAGCCGGTCGGCCCAAGGACGGCGATAGGTCTTCTCGATCCGCACCCGGGCCTGGTCGACGAGGTGCATGTAGTCCACGCCCGATGGGCAGGTCGTCATGCAAGACAGGCACGAGAGGCAGCGGTCGATGTGGAGCGCGACCTTGTCGCTGGCCGGCTTGTCGTTCTCCAGCATGTCCTTGATGAGGTAGATGCGGCCGCGCGGGCTGTCGAGCTCGTCGCCGAGCAGCACATAGGTCGGGCAGGTCGCGGTGCAGAAGCCGCAATGGACGCAGGTGCGGAGGATCTTCTCCGCGACCGCGGTGTCCGGGTCGGCAAGCTGGGCGAGGGTGAAGTTGGTCTGCATTTCCTGATCACACGCCTGCGTACATGCGTCCGGGATTGAGAATCCCCTCGGGGTCGAAGGTCGCCTTCAGCCGGCGCTGGAGGTCCATCACCGCCGGCGGCTGCGGCTCGAACACCTCGACACCAAGGCGGACATGCTCGGGCGCGCGCACCAGCGTCGCATGGCCGCCGAAGCGGGTCGTCGCCTCGCGCACCACCATCGCGCCGGCGGCGTCGCCGGTATCGGTTGCGGCGAGCCAGACGAGCCCCCCGCCCCAGTCGTAGAGGACGCGGCAGGGCAGCGTCCGCCGCAGTTCCTCGACGATCCTCGGCCCGTCGCTCGGCTTGACCGAGATGCGCCACACGACGGCGCGGCGGGAGGCGCCGAGCACCGCGAGATCGCGGATCGCGGTCCACACCGCGCCCGAGGCCTCGTGCGGAATGGTCTCACCCCTGCCGAAGGCCGACAGCGTCGCAATCAGCTTCTCCGCGCGCTCGCGGACCGAGGCGGAAAAACCGTCGAGGCGGATGAGCGTGCGGGCCGCCTCGTGCTCGAAGGGCGGCAGGTGGGCCGCGGCGGTGACCCCCCACGGCGAGCCGAGCGCCGCCGACAGCGCACGGATCGCCGTGGCGTCATCAAGGCCGGGGATGACGATGGTCGTCTCGGTCTCCGGGATCGGCGCCAGCTTGAACGACACCTCGGTGAGGACACCGAGCGTGCCCCACGAACCGGCCATGAACTTCACGAGGTCGTAGCCGGTGACGTTCTTCATCACGCGGCCGCCGTTCTTGATGATTTCGCCGCGGCCGGTGACGGCGCGGATGCCGATCAGCGAGTCCCGCGCCGCCCCGGCCTGGATGCGCCGGGGACCGGAGAGGTTGGCGGCCGCGACCGCACCGACGGTCGGCGTACCGGTCGAGTTGAGGAGCGCGCGGTGATCGATCGGCTCGAAGGCGAGGCGCTGGCGGTTCCGGGCGAGCAACGCCTCGACTTCGGCAAGCGGCGTCCCGGCGCGCAGCGTGATCACCAGCTCCGACGGCTCGTAGAGCGTCACGCCGTCCAGGGC
>JAEZEN010000275.1 GCA_023433185.1 Pseudomonadota bacterium
CTGTGACCTTCAGGTTATGAGCCTGACGAGCTACCGGGCTGCTCCACCCCGCGTCAAGGGTGGCCGCCAGCGGCGACCACGGCTGCGGATATAGCCCTTCCGGTTCGCGATTTGAAGAGCCGGGCAAGCATTTTCCCGGGCTTTTTTCGCGACGGCCAGGAGCGCCCGGGCCAGGCTAGCGGATCGGCGGCGCGTACTGGATTCCGCCGCGGCTCCAGAGCTGGTTCATCCCGCGCGGGATGCCGAGCGGAGAATCGACCCCGAGATTGCGCTCGTAGATCTCGGCGTAGTTGCCGACGGCGGCGATCGTGCGCGCCGCCCAGTCGTTGGGGAGGCCCATCTCCTCGCCGAAGGCGCCCTCGAGGCCCATGAAGCGACGGACCTCCGGCTTTTCCGACGCTGCCGCCGCCTCGACCGTATCCGAAGCGATGCCGAGCTCCTCGGCGTTGAGCAGGGCGAAGTAGACCCATTTCACGAGGGTCGCCCAGGCGGGATCGTCCATCCGCACGGCCGGGCCGAGGGGCTCCTTGGAGATCGCGTCGGGCAGAACGATGTGCTCGTCGGCATCCGCGAGATTGAGACGCTCGGCATAGAGCTGCGACATGTCGCTGGTCAGGACGTCGCAGCGACCCTCGCCATAGGCGGCGATCGATTCGGCCGGCGAGGCGGTGACCACCGCCTCGAAGCGCATGTTGTTGGCGCCGAAATAGTCGGCGAGGTTGGCCTCGGTCGTCGTTCCGGACTGGACGCAGACCTTGCTGCCATCGAGATCGAGCGCCGAGAAGACCCCGGACTCCCGCGAAACCATGAAGCCCTGGCCGTCATAATAGGTGACCCCGACGAAGGTGAGGCCGAACCCCACCTCGCGGCCGATCGTCCAGGTGGAGTTCCGCGACAGAAGGTCGATCTTCCCGGACCGGAGGGCCTCGAAGCGGTCCGCGGTGGTGAGCGGGACATAGTCGACCTTGTCGGCATCGCCCAGCACCGCTGCGGCGACGGCCTTGCAGAAATCAACGTCGAACCCGGCCCAGGTACCGCCCGCCTCCGGCGCTGCGAAGCCGCCAAGGCCCGTGTTGACGCCGCAGAGCAGCCGGCCCCGCTCGATCACCGAATCGAGCGTCGCCGCCTGGGCCGGATGCGCCAGCACGCCCAGCACCAGGAAAGCCCCGGCGATCGGCCATGTCTTGCCTGTCATCGTCTTTCCCTCCCCGGGGATCAGAGCTTCGCCGATTGGAGGATCACCACGCGGGTGCCCACCGGGACCCGGTCGAAGAGGTCGATCACGTCGCGGTTGACCAGGCGGAAGCAGCCGCTCGACACCGCATAGCCGATGGTCTGCGGCTGGTTGGTGCCGTGAATGCGGTAGACGGTGTCGCCGAGATAGAGCGCGCGCGCGCCCATCGGGTTGCCCGCGCCGCCCGCCATGAAACGCGGCAGGTAGGGCTGGCGCTGGATCATCTCGGGCGGGGGGCGCCAGTCCGGCCATTCCTGCTTGCGGGTGACCTTCTGCAGGCCCTGCCATTGGAAGCCGTCGCGGCCGACGCCGATGCCGTAGCGGATGGCGCGCCCGCCATCCTGGACGAGATAGAGGAAGCGCTCGTCCGTATGGATGACGATGGTGCCCGGCGCCTCGTTGGTCCGGAAGTAGACGGGCTGGGGCCGGTACTGCGGCGCCAGCCTTTCCTCCGCCGGCGTCGGCACGTAACCGGGCTGATCCTGGATCGCGAGCTCCTTGCGCTGCTTCGCCTCGGCATCGGTCGGCGACGCAGAGACGAAGCCGAGGACGAGGGCAAAGGCCGCCGCCGAGGCGAGAGCCGTAATCGAGCTGGAGATTTTCCGTTTCATCCGTTCCTCATCGAAGCATCTGCCGCCCTGGCACTCCGGAACCGCCGCAAGGCAACCGCCCCACGTCAGCATCGCACGAACAGCATCGTCCCGTACCGCTCGCGGGCGCCCGGATCGAGCCATTCGGTGATGAGCACCCCGCCCTGGTAGGACATCACCACCCGGTCCTGGATCATCCCCGGCGCACCCCGAGGCCCGATGAAGCTCCTGCCGTCCGGACTGGTCTTGACGAAGACCTCGGAGACCTGCGTCTGGTCGGGGAGATGCATGAGCACGCCGCCCTGCGGGCCGGCGGCGATGACGTAGGCATTGCCGCAGGCACGCCGGGCTTCGGCCTCGGTCCGGGTTCGGTCCTTCACGTCGTGGTAGGAGGCAAGGCCCCAACGGCCGGGCAGGGACGCCGGGTCCACGGCGACCGGCGGCCCGGGCGGGATCACGACGGCAGGCTGGTTCGGCACGGTGGGGACCGTCGGCACGGTCGTGGTCGAACAGGCGGCCACGGCCATGCTCAGGGCGACCGCGGCGAATGCCGGCCGGTGGCCGCGCCCGAAGGACCAGCGGCCCCGAAATCGACCCGACATCCCGAAACCCCCCTCTTCCCGCCACCGATGCGGTTCTCGACCGCGCAAACTATAGCATGGCAGAATCGTGGTGGAACTTTGTTGTCGGAAAGCCCGGATGTGCGCGGCCCGGCGCTGTTGGATGACCAGAGGCGGGCCTCAGGCGAGCGGCACGACTGCCGCCGCGAGGACGACCAGACCGATCCCCGCCGCGGCCCAGATTACCGATCGGAGCATGTAGATCCCCCACACGTAGCACGGCACGTACACGGCGCGTCCGACCACATAGATCCCGGCACCGATCCGGGCCGTCGGCCCGTCCGCCTCCAGCACGAGGACGAGTATGGCCAGCGTCAGGAAGACCGGCAGGGTTTCCATGAGGTTGGCGAGCGCGCGCACGGCG